>JAITAH010000392.1 GCA_031284225.1 Dysgonamonadaceae bacterium
TGACGGTGGTTCCCGACGACAAAGTCGATGAATTGCTCCGGCAAATCCATGAACTGGATCTGCTGACGGAGGCGCAAGGGATTCATGCCTTTGTCTGGGATATAGAGCGAATGGTTTGATAAATTTGATACGAAAAAGGGGCGATTGTCAGATCGCTCCTTTTTTTTGTCGCGTGAGTTGAGGAACGCCGACAGACGTTTTTTTATCATTGTCCCGCCGCATCCAACGCTTTCTTCACCGATCCGTATTTCAAGAGCAACATTTGGGCCTCTTTTCGAGGAATATGCAATTCGTCCATAATCATCCGTGTGCCGCGTTCCACTAATTTATTATTGGTCAGCTGCATATTGATCATCTTATTGCCTTTCACTCGTCCCATCTTAATCATCAAAGTAGTGGAAATCATATTTAGAATCAGTTTTTGGGTGGTACCTGCTTTCATCCGTGTGCTGCCGGTTACAAATTCCGGTCCCACCACCGCTTCAATAGGATATTCAACCGCCTGCGCCAAAGGAGAGCCGGGATTACAGGTAATACATCCAGTCAACAAACCGTTTTTCCGAGCTTTTTTCACACCGCCTATCACATAAGGCGTCGTTCCCGAAGCGGCAATACCAATCACCGTATCCGCGGTATTAATATGGAAGGCCTGCAATTCTTCCCACGCCCGATCGGGATTATCCTCCGCCGCTTCGACGGCGTTTCGCAGAGCGGTATCGCCGCCGGCTATCAAACCGATAATAATTCCAGGCGATACGCCGAACGTAGGCGGAATTTCGGAAGCATCCAACACGCCTAACCGGCCGCTGGTGCCGGCGCCCAAATAAAAAACCCTTCCGCCCGAAGGTGTCCGTTCCAATATCCGACTGATAAGTTCTTCGATTTGAGGAATTATTCCCTGAATTATTAAAGGTACTTGAGCGTCTTCCTGATTCATTCCAGTTAAAAGTTCGCTGACCGACATCCGGTCTAAATGCTGAAAAATCGACGGAGATTCTGTGATACTAACCATTTTCCTTTTTCTTGTTTTTTACCAAATAGTATTGATAATTTGTATTACAAATTTCTTTTCCTAAACATGCATTGAAGAATAAACACATTATTCAGATTCAAAATTAATAGATATTCATGAATTTCACAATGAAATACCGTAAAAATTGGGATATGAAGTTTGTCTTCATCTATTTTTATCCGTTTGCATATAATTGACGATTTTATGCTAACTTTGAAGCATCATTAATTTTATCAAATTTCACACATGGATAAAAATATTACCTGCTTTTTGCCATACAGTACGGAAAACAACGCCAAAACCACCGTGGCCGCATTGCGGATGTGCAGCGCAATAGGCGATATTATTATCATTCATAACAACACGCCGGACGTAGTTTTACCCGATGGTTGTAAGGGTTTGATCGCCGGTACCTTGCAGCAAACGCAAACATTAAAAACTTTGGCGAACGAAATTCACACGACTTACGCCTTATTATATATACAGTCTTTGCCCCTGCAATTGGGCGCATACGCTATCGATCGGCTATTGCAGGTCGCCGGCGACACGCAAAGCGGACTGCTCTATACCGATTGCTACAAAATAAAAAACGGCATTCAACAAGAGAATCCGGTAATTGATTATCAGGAAGGCAGTTTGCGCGATGATTTCGATTTCGGTTCATTGTTGTTGTATCGTTCCGACGCTTTTATAGAAGCGGTAAACCGGATGGACGTCGATTACCAATCGGCCGCCCTGTATGATTTACGTTTGAAAATTTCCCAAAAATACCGACTGTTCCATTTGCAGGAACCGCTTTATACGGAACGGGAAACCGATAACCGTCCATCGGGCGAAAAAATCTTCGATTACGTGAACCTGAAAAACCGGCAATCGCAAATCGAAATGGAACAGGTTTGTACCCGCCACTTGAAAGACGTCGGGGCATGGCTGAAACCCGAATTTACGCCTGTCATCTTTTCCGAAGAAACATTTCCCGTGGAAGCCTCCGTCGTCATACCGGTGCGTAATCGGGAAAAAACGATTGAAGAGGCCGTCCGCTCGGCGTTGAAGCAGGAAACCCGCTTTCCGTTCAACCTGATCGTAGTCGATAACCACTCTACCGATCGGACTACGGAAATTTTACGAAAAATAGCCGCTGTCAATTCCCGTTTGATTCACGTCCTTCCCGACCGGAACGATTTAGGCATCGGCGGTTGCTGGAACAGCGCTATTATGCATCCGGAATGTGGAAAATTCGCCATTCAACTCGATAGCGACGACTTATATATCGACAATCAGGTTATCCAAACGATTGTCGATGCGTTTTATGAACAGAATTGCGCCATGATTGTGGGAACTTACCAAATGGTGAATTTCAAACTGGAAGAAATCCCGCCCGGCGCTATCGATCATCGCGAATGGACGCCGGACAACGGACGAAACAATGCTTTACGAATCAACGGATTGGGCGCTCCGCGCGCTTTCTACACTCCGGTATTGCGAAAAATCAAACTTCCCAATACCAGTTATGGCGAAGATTATGCCGTGGGCTTGTCTATTTCGCGAAGCTATCGCATCGGACGCATATACAAGCCTTTATACTTGTGCCGTCGTTGGGACGATAATTCCGACGCTTCCTTAGATATTCATAAACAAAATGCCCATAATTTCTACAAAGACCGTATTCGGACAATAGAATTATTGGCGAGAAAAGCGGCAAACCATGGAAAATAAGAAAACCCGTTCGCCTTGGGCATGGATTCCCTCGCTATATCTGGCGGAAGGCTTGCCATACGTAGCGGTAACGAGTATATCGGTCATCATGTACAAGCGAATGGGAATTTCCAATACCGATATTGCCCTCTATACCAGTTGGCTCTATTTACCCTGGGTAATCAAGCCGCTGTGGAGTCCTTTCGTGGATTTGCTGAAAACAAAGCGCTGGTGGATTGTCGTCATGCAACTGTTTATTGGAGCTGGGTGTGCCGGAATTGCTTTCACGATTCCTTTACCCTTCTTTTTCCGTTCGACGCTGGCTTTCTTCTGGCTGATGGCCTTCAGTTCGGCAACCCACGATATTGCAGCGGACGGCTTTTATATGCTCGGTCTGGATGTCAATCAACAAGCCATGTATGTCGGCATCCGGAGTACTTTTTACCGAGTGGCGACCATTCTGGGACAGGGAGCGCTCATTTTTTTAGCCGGATTACTCGAAAAAAATTTCGGTAACATTCCGTTTGCCTGGTCGATTACATTCTTTATAATGGCAGGACTTTTTGTCTTTTTCAGTTTCTACCACAAGATTTTTCTACCTCGTCCAACGTCGGACAAGCAGGAAATGCAACGGACGCCCAAAGATGTCCTGAAAGAATTTTCGGTAACGATCGTATCTTTCTTCCGCAAGCCGCAAGTGGGAACTGCGCTGTTTTTCATGCTTACTTTTCGTTTTTCGGAAGCCCAACTGCTAAAATTGATCAATCCCTTTCTACTGGATTCCAAAGATGCGGGCGGCTTGGGATTGACTACAAGCGAAGTCGGTTTGGTTTACGGAACCGTCGGAATCATCGGACTTACTTTGGGCGGAATTATCGGCGGCGTCGCCGCAGCCCGCGGCGGACTGAAAAAATGGTTGTGGCCAATGACGCTCAGCATGTTACTCACTGCCGTTACTTTTGTTTATTTGAGTTTTTCACAAACCGAGGATTTACTGACCATTAATATTTGTGTGTTTGTCGAACAATTCGGTTACGGCTTCGGCTTCACCGCTTACATGCTGTACCTGATGTATTTTTCCGAAGGCCGCCACAAAACCGCTCATTACGCTATTTGTACGGGATTCATGGCCTTAGGCATGATGCTTCCCGGCATGTTCGCCGGCTGGTTGCAGGAACAATTAGGATATAATCAATTCTTTATCTGGGTGATGGCTTGCAGTATCATCCCCGTCATAGCTGTGTCGTTGTTGAAGATTGACCCGGCATACGGGAAGAAAAATTAGCGGCAAGTATCCGGCTTGCTATTTGCTAAAATGTTAATTAACTATTAATATGAATATCGTACCATCGCGCTATTTTTCCGGATTTACAAACTAATATTCGCTTTTATTCGAATTTCAAATCTTGTACGGTTACTATAAAGTACTTATTTTTGCACCGCATATTTAGGAGGAAAAAGGGATAAAACTCTCCAGATTTATGTGTAAGTTTTTTTAATTTTTATTAAGCATGAAAAAGCAAATTTTTATCATGTCGCTTTTATTATGTTTTGGCACAGGCATGTACGCCCAACCGAAAGCGACCGGCGAACCGATAGTAATCGCCAAAATGAACGAACCGTTGCGGATGCCCGTATGGTCGCCCGACGGAACGAAGTTATCAATCACCTCGTTGAAAAACGACGGATTATGGGAAGTTTCCAGCAATGGCTCCCATTTCAGGCAAGTATCGACCAAGACCGGAGCGGGGAATCAGTTGAGAGCGGCGACGGCCAACAACATCCATCCGCTTATCAAGAAAATGGCGGACGATCCGGCCAACGCAGCCGCTCAAATCGAATCCTTGAAAACATTGAAAGATTATCTGATTTTCAATCCGGTACTGTCGCCCACAGGCGATAAAATCGTCTTTCAAGTCAGCGACGGCAAAGGCCTGTATGTTTGCAATTCCGACGGTTCCGGCCTGCGCAGCCTCGGAAAAGGCGAACGCGCTACCTGGACAATCGACGGTAAATACATCGTCGTTATGCAAATTGAAGATAACGGCGAAGTCGTTACCAAAGGCGAATTGATCAGTATTAATATCGCCAGCGGCGAACGAAGCCTCTTGTTGTCTTCGGAGAAATACATTGCGCTCAGTCCGGCCATATCGCCCGACGGAAAGAAAATCGCTTTCGAGGAATATGCCAGCGGCGCTATTTATGTTATGGATATTCAATAAAAAAGGAGAAAAATTATGAAAAAAAATATATATCTTATTGTATTATTGTTGGTCTTGAATTTCTTATTCGCCGGCAGCGCCGTAGCGCAAAACAAAGTAACCGGCATGAGTAACATAAAATTGTTCCTCGATCCGGGATATTCCGGAAAAGAAAATCAGGGATTGTACAAATACAGCGAAGCGGAAAAAACGCTTCGCGTAGCGAAAGCCATTAAAGAATACTTGCTTACCTACACCGATATGCAGGAGGCGAATATCAAATTGAGCCGCGAAGACGACAACGTTACCGTTTCGTTGACGGAACGTACCGACGCAGCTAACGCCTGGGGCGCCGATTTCTATTATTCGATACACAGCGCCACCGGCGATCCTTCTGCAAATTCCACTCTGTTCATGTATGGCGGTTGGAAGGTCAATGGCGTTGTCTCTGAAAAAACGCCGGCCGGCGGAAAAGCCTTTGGCGAAATCATTATGCCTAATCTGACCAGCGTATTACGGGTATCCTCGCGCGGTAATTGGGCCGACCGGATCTATTATGACTCTGCCGCGCAAACCCATAGCAATCCTTCTCCCTATTTGCACGTCAACCGCGAATCGCGTATGGCCTCCCTGTTGAGCGAAGCCGGATTTCACACCAATCCCACCCAACAGGCGCGCAACCTGAACGACGACTGGAAAAAACTGGAAGGCTATGCCGCTTACCAATCGCTCGTGAAATTCCTGTCGTCCCAATACGGAACAACGCCGGCAAATCCTGTGCAAATCGGTATTGCTACCGGATTTATCACCGACACTGAAACCGGCCTACCGGTCAATGGCGCAAAAGTTACCATCAAGGGGGAAGACTTCTATAAAGAGTATGTAACCGACTCGTATGCCAGTCTGTTCTATAACTATTCTACTAAACCGAACGAAATACATAACGGTTTTTATTTTATGGAAGGTCTAACGCCCGGTATAACTTACGAGGTAACCGCCGAAGCGTCCGGATTCCAAAAACAGCAAGCGCAATTAACCATTCCGGCCACGATAGGCGCTACGACTATAGACGGTTTGGGCGTTCTGGACATTCAATTATTGAACGAAAAACCAGCAGTGGTAAGCGCTGCGGAACCCTCGAATACGACAAATGTTTCGCTCGAAAAACCGATTATCCTCACGTTTAGCCGGAAAATGGATCGCGCCAGCGTAGAATCAGCCCTCAGCCTGTCGCCGACGGATCCCGTAACCTGTAGCTGGAGCAACGATTATACTTTGCAAATCAATATTTCGAAATTAGCATTCCAAACCAATTATACTTTAACGATTGACGCGACTGTCGCCAAAAATGCGGCCACCAACGATTTTCTGGATGGAGACAACGACGGATGGCAAGGCGGTAATTATGTAATGACATTTAAAACCGCCGCGCAAGACCTGATCCCGCCAACGGTTGTATCCTACGATCCGGCCAACGCTTCCCAACCGGAAGTCTTGCGCCCGATTGTACGCATCCAGTTTAGCGAACCTCTCGACGAAGCGTCCATCGCTCCCAACCAGATTACCGTGCTGGACGACAATAACGAAACGGTAGGCGGCAAACAAGAATATACGGCAGTTAATAACGTCGGCGTATTGCATTATTTCTTCAGCGCCGATTTGATTGCGGGTAAAACCTATACCGTAAAAATGACGAAAGGCGCGCTGGCCGACCGTTACGGCAATGCCGTCGATTTACCGACAGCCGGTTTGGAATATTCGTTCACATTACGCCCGCGGAAAATCAGTTTGGTTACGGTTATCGACGATTTTGAATCCGGAACCGGCGGTTGGCCAACCTATCCGAAAGCCCATTCGGAAACTACAACCGGCGTGAATGAAGACATTACCCGCGTGAGCGCTTCTTCCCTGACGGCTTTGGCCGAAAGCGCGCAAAGTATGATATTGGATTACCAATGGACGCAAGATCCCGGTTCGAAGGTCATTCAGCTTACGAAGACCGACGCTTCGCCCACATTCGTTCAAGCGGCCGACAATACGCTTCAAGCGTATATATTCGGCGACGCCAGCGGATCGCAACTGCGTTTCAGCATACGACAGGGGACAACCGGTACAATCTGGTCTTGTCGGCCGATTACCATCGACTGGGCCGGCTGGAAACTGGTATCGTGGAAACCGGGCGTAGCCGGCGACGGCGAAACGTGGTTGACCGGCTCCGGCCCTATCCCGGACGATACTCAAGTGAACTTTGCTTGTTTCGGATTGCACGGCGCCGCCAACCCGAACTACCAACCTTCGTTCATCGTTTTCGATAATATGCAGGTAGTGAAAATAGGCAATCCTTTGCCCACTTCCCTCTCGGAGGTGAAAGCAGACGAAATCAGCGTAACTACGGGTGATAAAACCATACAGATAACGGCTTCTCAAACGATTAACGATATCCGCATTTATTCGATCGGCGGCGAATTAGTCAAATCCGCTCAACCGGAACAATCTTCGTACCAAATCCCGACCGGCGATTGGACGCAAGGCGTATATATCGTGAAGGTAGCGACCGGAACCGCTCAAAAGAATGTGAAAATACTCATAAAGTAAAACATTTATTGTTGATAATCATTGGATTGTGTTGCGCCTCGACAATGGGGCGCAACCTTCCGTTATCATGGCTGTCCGAAGGCCGCACGGAGGTAAATTTCTATGCGGACAGACGTAACTTTCTATGCGCACGGAAATTTCACGCGATGCGTGCTGAAAATCAATAATAAAATTATTAACAGAATGTATAAGCCATGAAAAAAATGCAAAGTCTGAGTTTCGATTGGCCAGATTTTGTATTTGCTTGTTTTTTTTAATTTTTGTTTTTATCTTTGTACATTAATACAGGACGATAAGTCATTATCCAGTTTTAAAACCAATAATAACACCTGAAAATAGAGTGTATAGATTAATTGACAATGCTATAAAAAATGACGCCTTACTTATTCCTAAAGCAACATCTTGTGGCGCCCATAATGGGAGATGTGCTGGAACATTATATCCAAGGGAATCGCTTGATATTAACAAGCCTAACTGCGATAATTATCCTGAAATATTTGCTAACGTTATCAATGAAATGTGTTATAACATGAATTTTTAATCTCAACAAATACAATATGTCTCATAAAATTATCACGTTAGCATTGGGCATCTTCATTCATTATATGGGCTATTCCCAGCTCTCGTCAAATATTTATATATATGACAAGGAATATGGTATTCCAATTGAAAACGCCATTGTCAGACTAAAAAATGGAGTTAGTTTAACAAGCGACAGGAATGGAAAGGTTGATATTTCCCAAATTCCTCTTGATACCATCCGTATTTCCCACCTGTCATACATGACTTTTACGACAGTTATTGAGAGGATGAATAGAGATACTATTTTTCTTGACCCTCGTATTTATGAGATGGAATCGGTTACTGTTTATCCAAAACGTATAAAGCGAATAGGAGTTTCTACTCAGAATGACAAACATTATAGCAAATTAACTGCGAATGGATTTGAGATTGCTCAAAAATTCAAACTGCCCAAAACGCCGGCAAGGTTGTTAGACCTCAAATTTAATATAACGGAGATTGAGGGCGCTGATAGTCTTTTAATAAAAATCAACTTCTTTACTATTGCAAAGGGTATGCCTGGAGCGAAAAACAATGATCATCAAATATTGTTTATAGTCAAACAACAAAACGAAATGTCAATTGATTTAAGTACATATAACATAGAAATGCACGATGACTTTATCCTTTCGATGCAAATTATGAAAGTGTTTACAACAGTATCGGGCATACTACCTTATATAAAAATTCCGGTTAAAGTTGATTTGGCAGGT
>JAITAH010000006.1 GCA_031284225.1 Dysgonamonadaceae bacterium
TGGATACTGATAGCGACCGTTATTACCTGCGGCATTATCTTTATTGACAACGGCTCCACCGCAATAATGCTGTTCGGTATTGTCTTCCTGATGATGATTATCGGTCAAATCCCTTTTCGGCAAATCGGCAAACTGGTATTGTATCTTGGAGTAGGAGGAGCGCTTTTCATCGGTTCTATATTCTTCGTTCCTTCCCATTCCATCGAGAAATACTTGCCTCGTTTGAAAACTTGGATAGAACGTTTCGAAGATTTTGGCAACGATATTGACGTCCGCGATCCGGAATTCAAAATCACGGACGATAATTATCAAACTTCCCACGCCAATATCGCCATCGCCAACGGAGGCGTATTGATTTTCGGTAAAATGCCCGGCAATAGCGTCGAACGCGATTTCCTTCCGCAAGCGTATTCCGATTTTATTTACGCCATTATTATCGAAGAAACGGGACTTTTCGGCGGCGTATTTGTCCTGCTTTTGTATGTGATCCTTTTCGTCCGGGCCGGTATCATCGCCAATCGAAGCGACAAACTGTTTCAGAAATTTATGGTAATGGGAGCGGCGCTCATCTTAGTTACGCAAGCCTTGGCCAATATGGCGGTAGCTGTCGGTTTGATTCCCGTTACCGGACAAACCTTACCGTTGATTAGCCGGGGCGGAACTTCGATTATAATTACGTGTATTTATTTCGGCATTATATTGAGTGTCAGTCGTTATGATACTCCGAAAGGGGAAGAAAGAGAAAAAATAATTATTGAAGAATACCAACAAGATGAACAAACGTCCGAAAATAATCATTAGCGGCGGCGGCACCGGAGGCCATATTTTTCCGGCGCTTTCGATTGCCGACGCTCTGAAGGCACGCTATCCCGACGCCGAGATTCTGTTTGTCGGTGCGGAAAACCGGATGGAAATGCAACGGGTACCGGAAGCCGGCTACAAAATTGTCGGTTTGCCCGTCGCCGGTTTTGACAGGAAAAATCTGCTGAAAAATATTTCCGTTTTGTGGAAATTATACCAAAGCATGGCCAAAGCGCGCGAAATTCTCCGCGATTTTCAACCGGAAATCGTCGTTGGAGTCGGCGGTTATGCCAGCGGACCGGTATTAAAAGCCGCATCGCAAAAAGGTATTCCGACATTGCTTCAGGAACAAAATTCTTACGCCGGGGTAACCAACAAATTATTGGCGCAAAAAACGACCAAAATTTGCGTAGCTTACGATGAAATGGAGCGCTTTTTCCCCAAAGATAAAATTGTATTGACCGGGAATCCCGTTCGACAACAATTAGCCGTTTCGACGGAACATAAAAAAGAAGCTTCCGATTATTTCGGTTTAAATCCTGATAAAAAGACCATTTTAGTCGTCGGCGGCAGTTTAGGCGCACGTACCATCAACGAAAGTCTTTTGACGCATTTGAAAGAAATAGAAGAAAGCGGTGTGCAATTCATTTGGCAAACCGGGAAATATTATTATCCGTCTATTTCCGACGCGCTGCAACCGGCGCCTCGCAATTTGCGCGTAACGGAATTTATTTCCCGCATGGATTGGGCGTATTCGGTGGCCGACTTAGTTATTTCCCGCGCCGGCGCCGGCTCTATTTCCGAATTTTGTTTGCTGGGCAAAGCGGTCATTTTGGTTCCTTCGCCGAACGTAGCGGAAGACCATCAAACGAAAAATGCGCAAGCTTTGGTGCAAAAAAACGCCGCTATTTTGATTCCCGACTCAGAGGCGGTAGAAAAATTAGTTCCGGAAGCGTTAAAAACCGTACAGGACGATGCAAAACTCAAGGCATTGAGCGATCGTATTTTGAAATTAGCTTTGCCCGATGCGGCCAATAAAATTGTCGATGAAATCGAAAAAATTATTCGAAAATGAAACATTTAAACGACATACAATTTCTTTATTTTATCGGCGCCGGCGGCATCGGAATGAGTAATTTGATTCGTTATTTTCTCGCCGAAGGCAAAACCATAGCCGGTTACGATAAAGTCGAATCGGCTCTGACGCGGCAATTAAATGCGGAAGGCGCATCTATTCATTATGCCGACGACGTACATTTGATTCCCGAAGCCTTTAAGGATAAAGAGAATACGTTGGTCGTTTATACCCCGGCCGTCCCCTCCGATCATTCCGAATTAACTTTTTTCCGCAACCATGATTTTCTGCGGATGAAACGCGCGCAGGTATTGGGCGAAATTACCCGAACGAAACGCGGCATTTGCGTGGCTGGCGCCCACGGAAAAACCACCACTTCATCGATGATTGCTCATCTATTGAAACAATCCGCCGTCGATTGCAACGCTTTTCTGGGCGGTATTCTGAAAAATTATGATACCAATCTTTTGCTCTCAAACAAAAGCGATTTAACGGTTATCGAAGCCGATGAATACGACCGTTCTTTTCACTGGTTAACTCCTTATATGGCAGTCATTACCTCCGTGGCGCCCGATCATTTGGATATTTACGGAACCGAAGAAGAATACCGCAAGGCTTTTGTCTATTTTACTTCGCTGGTGCGCGAAGGCGGAACGTTGTTACTGGAACACAAAGCAAACATTATCCCGGAATTGCAAAAAAACGTCCGATTTTATCGATACGGCGGGGAAAGTTCCGATTTTTATGCACAAAACATCCGCATCGACAACGGGGAAATCTTTTTTGATTTGGTTACGCCGACAACGATTATTAAAGACATTCAACTGGGCGTACCGGTCGAAATTAATATTGTGAACGCCGTAGCGGCCTTAGCTATAGCCTGGCTCAATGGCGTATCCGACGAAGAACTGCGTCGCGGTATGGCCTCTTTTCTCGGAGCCAAACGCCGCTTCGATTTTCATCTGAAATCCGATGAAATCGTACTTATTGATGATTATGCGCATCATCCGGAAGAATTGGAAGCCTCCATTTCATCGGTAAAGAAGTTATATCCTTGCCGGAAACTGACCGTGGTTTTCCAACCGCATTTGTATTCCCGTACACGCGATTTTTACGCGGAATTTGCCCAATCGCTCTCTCTGGCCGATGAAGTTATTCTGCTTCCGATTTATCCGGCACGGGAAGAACCCATTTCCGGCGTGTCTTCGGAAATGATTCTGGATTTAGTAACCTCTCCACAAAAAAAAATAGTCGCCTACTCCGATTTGGTCGATTCTATCGCCAAAAACAACGTAGATGTATTGTTAATGACCGGAGCGGGAGATATCGAATTATTGGTCGAACCTATAAAAAAGAAATTACATGATTAAGCGAATAATACATATTTTATCGGCTGCCTTATTATTGGTCTATATGGCTTTTTCCGTCGCGTTCATCAATCCTATGGCCGACGGAGATAAACTCTGTAAAGGGATCGAAATTGCAGTGGCGGAAACCGGCGGAGCTTCGTATATGAACCACACGCAAATCGAATCCTTACTCGGAAAAGCCAACATAAAACTGACCGGGCGGAAAATGTCGGCAATCAACGCCGGATTTATCGAAAAAACATTGAAAGATCACCCATTAATCAAAAATGCCGAAGTCTATAAAACCATCGATGAAAAGGTGAAAATTCGGGTATTTCAACGAATCCCCATTTTGAGAGTTTTTTCCGAAAGAGGAAATTATTACGTGGACAGTGAAGGCCGAATCATGCCGATACCTTCCAATTACGCCGCCTATGTGCCTTTGGCTACCGGCGCTATCAGCGACGAATACGCCAAAAACCAGTTGTACGGCTTTGCGGAATTTTTGCGTAAAAATAAATCCTGGAACGAACAAATCGAACAAATTCACGTATTGCCGAATCTGGATATTGAATTGACGCCCCGCAAAGGAAATCACATTATCCTGTTGGGGAAAATCGAAAATTACAGAGAAAATCTCGATAAATTGGAACTTTTTTACAAAAAAGGTCTGAATAAAGTTGGATGGAATAAATATTCGCAAATCAACTTGAAATACGAAAATCAAGTGGTTTGCACTAAAAGGAAATAGCTTATGGAATACATTGCAGTTTTGGATTTAGGAACCTCTAAAATGCTTGCTATGGTAGCAAGTAAAAGCGACCGGCAAACGATTTTGGCGACGGCGCAAATCGATTCCGGCGATAGTATTCGCCGCGGGCTGATCTACAAACCGACGGAAGCCGTCTCAAAAATCGCCGAACTTATTCGCTGTCTGAACCAAAAATTGGCTCAGGCCAATCTGCCGGCTTTGAAACAGATTTACTTGGGCGTTGGCGGACAGGGCTTGCATACGAAAACACATTCGGTGGAGAAAAACATCAACGGAAATTTGGTGGATAACAAAATGCTGGATTTGCTTTGCGACGAATGTCAAGCCGACGGCGACGGCTCGATTGAACTGATTGAAAAAATTTTCCCCGAATATTTCTTGGACGGACGGACGGAACCGCAACCGCAAGGCGCCCGGTGCTCAACATTGGAAGCGCGCTTCCAGTTAATTTGGGGTCATCTTTCCAATTTCAAAGCCGAAGTCGAAAAAGCGCTGGCCAAAGAAAACGTCGAATTGGTAGATGTGTTGGTTGCTCCCGTAGCTACCGCCGAACAGGTCTTAACCCAACGGGAAAAAGAACGCG
Organism: Dysgonamonadaceae bacterium; assembly: GCA_031284225.1. The sequence continues at coordinate 4,581 of JAITAH010000006.1, forward strand.
GTTGCGCTTTGGTCGAATTGGGCGCCGGCATTACTTATCTTTCCATTTATAAAGAGGGCTTATTGCGCCATTTAACCGCGATTCCGTTAGGCGGAAATATCATCACCAAAGACGTCTGTAGCTTAGATAAAACGGAAGCCGAAGCCGAGTCGCTGAAAATCAATACAGGCTGCGCCTGGGCCAACGACGAAACCAACGAACTCAATACCATTATTGAAGCGCGAGCCGATGAAATCGTATTAAACATTCTTCGACAAATCGAAATTTCGGGCTATGGACCCACGTTGAATGCCGGATTCATCCTTACCGGCGGGACTTCCCGTCTGACCGACTTGGATAAATTGCTGGAACAACACACCGATAAACCCGTTCGCCGGGTGGAAGAAAATCCCGAACAGTCGTGCGCCCGCGGTCTCTTGCAATTGGGTCATGAAAATTGTGCAAGCGCATTGCCGAAACCAGAACAGTCGACAACTTCAACGTCCGACAAACTACTCTTCGACGATGAAATAGCAGTCAACCCCCAACCCAAACAGCCGAAATCGGATAAAAAGAAAGACCCATCCGGAAGTTTATTAGTTAAACTGAAAAAAGGAGCGGAAAAAGCAGCAAAAGGACTTTTTGATTAATAAAAAAATAACATTATGGAAGACGTTTTAACAGGTTTTGATGTTCCCAGGGAACAGGCCGCTATCATCAAAGTAATCGGAGTGGGCGGCGGAGGCGGTAATGCTGTCGCTCACATGTACAAAGAAGGTATCCCTAATGTAACGTTCGCCTTGTGCAACACCGACAATCAAGCGTTGATTAAAAGCGGCGTTCCGGTGATTTTACAGCTCGGAAAAGAAACGACCAAAGGATTGGGCGCCGGAAATAAACCGCATATAGCCAAATTAGCCGCCGAAGAAAGCGCCGAAGATATCCGGAAATTACTGAGCGACGAAACCCAAATGGTATTTATCACCGCCGGAATGGGCGGCGGAACCGGTACGGGCGCGGCCCCGGTCGTGGCCAAAATTGCGAAGGAAATGGATATTCTCACAGTAGGCATTGTTACCATTCCTTTTTTGTTTGAAGGAGAAAATAAAATTCTGCAAGCCTTGCGAGGCGTAGAAGAAATCCGCAAAAACGTAGATGCGCTACTCGTCATCAACAACCAGCGTTTAATCGACATTTACGGCAATCTGAATATCATCGAAGCCTTCGCCAAAGCCGACAGCACATTGACGACTGCGGCGCGAAGCATCGCCGAGATCATCACGATTCCCGGCATTATCAATGTCGATTTTGCCGACGTCAACACCACCTTGAAAGACGGAGGCGTCGCCATCATGAGCAGCGGCTACGGTCAAAGCAAAGGCCGGGTTTCGCAGGCGTTTGAAGAAGCGCTCCACTCTCCCTTGTTGAACAACAACAATGCGGTCAATGCCAGGAAAATTCTGTTCAACATTTATTTCTCTTCCGATAAACCGCTGGAGGGAATCGAAATGAACGAAATCGCCGATTTCATGGCGAAATTCAAGCTCCGTGAAATCAAATTGATTTGGGGAACGGCAATCGACGATACGCTCAAAAACGACGAAATGAAAGTAACGGTGCTTGCCGCCGGCTTCGGAATAGAAAATATCGATCCGCTGATGAAAAACGTTTTGGAAGAACAAAACGGAAAAACCGACGAGGAAAAACGGATACGCGAAGAAGAAGAAAGCAAAATAGCCAAATTAATCGACGAATATTACGGACGAGGTACCGCCAAGAGTTTGGGAAGAAGCGCCAAACCCAAGCCCTTTATTTTCCAATCGATCGAACAGTTGGACGACGACGAAATTATCTCCGCCGTAATCGCCTATCCCGCTTACAAACGCGACTCGAAAATCATCGTCCAAAAAATAGAAGCGCGTCGAGCGGTGCACAATTAGCAAAATTAAATTGTATGTACCTAAAAACAAATTATTTAAATTATCAGCAATATGAATCTATTCGACACGGTAAGCGCCGACATTAAGACGGCCATGCTTGCCAAAGACAAAATCCGCCTGGAAGCCTTGCGAGGAGCGAAAAAAGAGTTTCTGGAAGCGAAAACCGCCAAGGGCGCCGACGGCGATTTAGCCGATGAAATGGCCGTAAAAATCCTGCAAAAGATGGTCAAACAGCGCAAAGACAGCGCAGCAATTTACATCGAACAAAACCGTCCGGAATTGGCCGAAAAAGAGTTGGCCGAAGTAGCGGTTTTGGAAAATTATTTACCCAAACAACTTTCGTCCGAAGAATTGGAAGCGCAACTGAAAGCCATTATCGCCCAAGTAGGCGCCGTTTCCGCCAAAGACATGGGCAAAGTAATGGGCGTCGCCACGAAATTGCTGGCCGGAAAAACCGAAGGGCGGCTGATTTCGGAAAAG
>JAITAH010000013.1 GCA_031284225.1 Dysgonamonadaceae bacterium
TCCTGTTTTTGACGGGTCCCCGGATTCGGGGAATATGAAACATAATGCAAATAAAAGCAATAGCAAGCATGCAATGGATAATGTGTTTATTGATTTTTATCTTCCGAAACCGGAAAACAGCCATTCCTGCCGATACAATAAGACAGCCCAGAACGATCAGTATCAAATTAAAATTGAAAACCGTACTTTGAGAATGATTATCCGAAACAACATCCAAGATAGCAGTGGTCAAGATGGTTCCGGTAGTATATCTGAAATACGCCAAAACGCCCGATAATACGCAAATAAACGGATAAAGGACGGCAAAAATGTATTTATTGACTGAAACGAGATAGATAACCGGCCATAAAGCAAGCATTAAAACTCCCCATTGAAAACAGAGGATGCAAGTATCTTTCAGACTATCGACCGGAGAAGTAAAAAAATCGGAAGAAGTAAATGCAATCCCGATAAACAGCGTTGCAAGCGTGATAAATAGATAGTATCTCAACGTTTCTTTCATATTACAAAATTCCTTCTTTTCGACCGATTAAGAAAGGTATATATTTATTAACTATATAGATAACGGGAATCAAAAGAACAAAAACGAGCAAGGTATATAACACGCTGATTCCGAACTGTTGTTCCGTTAACGATAGCGGAATGTGAAAGCCATAAACTTGTATTCCCTTAATCAAACCCAATGTTACTAAATGTAAACCTAAGATAAAGATCGTATTGCGTCCGTAAAAATCAAAAAGTCGCATTTTGCAAAAACAGAGACTCAAATAAAGGATACACAAGCTTCCGGAAACCGCTCCGGTTAGAAACAGAAAATAATTATTAAAAATACGTTTAGCCATAGAAATCACGCGAATGTCTTGATTGATTTGCGCAATATAAATTGTAATGCAAAGTAAAATACCGGATAAAAGTATTTTTCTTGAAAAAGAAAGCGTATGTAAACAGTTGTTTTGTATGGATTTATTTTGTAACCATTGTCCGATTTGAATAAACAATAATGCGAAAAAACTGACGTCTATTCCCAAAGGTAAACGCGGCGAACGGCTTTCATTCAATAACACGCCCAATCCGAAAAGGATCAGTACAGGAATAAAAGAATATTTATTAAACCATTTTTTGATCCAATAAAACAGAATTTCCGCACAAAAAAGCGAAGGCAGAAACCAAAGAGGAAAATTGAATCCTAAATATTCTTTATCGGGAATCGCTAATAAGGCGCCTGTAATATAAGAAATTACCTTATCGCCGGATCCTGTTTCGACGCCCTGTTCATTTCCAATAAAATACCAATACAACCAGGAGAGAATGGCAAAAAGATAGTAAGGAATAAGCAGCGTGCGAATTTTTTTTATTAATAGTTTTCGGAATGGGGTAGCGTCCGTAAAAATCAGATAACCGGTAATTATAAAAAACAGCGGCATGTGAAAGCTATTAATAAACGCATGCAACAGATTGGGGATAGGCAGGTGAGCTAAAACAACTAAAAAAATAGCTACTGTTTTCGCTACATTAATAAAGTAGATATTCTTAGTTTCATCCGTGTTCATGAAAAAAAATGATTTTGTTATACAGAATTATAACGTTTCCTGTTAATATATTATTGTGATATGTAATTTTTACCGCGAATTTACGTTCAATAAAAGGTATGAAAGCACAATTGATTTTCGCAACAAACAATCCGCATAAATTGGACGAAGTCTGCGCCATTTTGGGCGATCGTTACCGGATTCTTTCGCTCGACGACGTGGGTTGCCGCGAAGAGATTCCCGAAACGGCCGCCACGCTCGAAGGCAATGCGGTCTTGAAAGCCCGGTTTGTCGGCGAACGGAGTACGCTGGCTGCTTTTGCCGACGATACCGGATTGGAAGTAAAGGCGCTGAACAATGCGCCCGGCGTTTATTCCGCGCGCTATGCCGGCGAATCCAAAGAACCGGCGGCTAACCGGCAAAAACTTTTGCAGGCATTGGCTGGCCAGACCGACCGGTCGGCGCGTTTTCGTACGGTAATCGCCCTGATTCGGAACGGAAAAGAATACTTGTTTGAAGGAATTGTCGAAGGAGAAATCATCCGGGAAGAGCGAGGAAACGCCGGATTCGGCTACGATTCCCTGTTTGTTCCCCAAGGATATACGCAAACCTTCGCCGAACTGGGCGGAGAAATAAAAAATGCTATCAGTCATCGGGCGGCGGCGGTGAACCGATTAAAACAGTTTTTAGATGAAGAAAAATAAAAGTATTTTCTGGGTCGCGGCAGGGATCTTGTTCGGCATTTCCGTGCAAGCGCAAACCGTCGGAACCTGGAAATCGTATATGGCCTATAACAACGCTACCCTCGTTACCGAAACGCCGGATAAGGTATATGCGGTTTACGACGGCTCGCTGCTGTCGTATTCGCCCGAAGACCAGTCGGTGCAAACCTATTCCATTCAGGACGATCTGAATCCGTCCGCCATTCATTTCCTTAATTATTGTCCGGATACGAAGGCGTTGCTCATTGTTTACGATAATTCCAACATCGATATTTTCCTCGGAAGGAATAACGTGTATCATCTGCCCGACGTTAAAAACAATATTTATATATCCAACAAAACGATTAATAGCGTGGAAATCCGGAACGGATACGCTTATCTGGCTACCGGCTTCGGCATTGTGGTGATCGATATGTACAAGCGGGAAATCAAAAACACTTACCGGCTCGAAGCCAACACGATGGCCGTTTGCGAATGGGACGACGCTCTCTATGCCGCTACCGACAACGGATTGCTGTGGGCGCCGTTGACGGCCAATCTGTTAGATAAGGAAAACTGGACAAGAGTGAACGCATTGGACGGAGTGAAAATCGCTAAAATGGTGGTTTTTCAAGATCATCTTGTAATGTACGACAACGAGCGTTTGTTAGTCCGGTATTTTTCCCGCGAGGGAACGCTCAAAACTTTGATAACCGATAATTTATGTCGGCAGTTGACCGTTTTGAACGATCAGTTGGCAGTGATTTTGTGGAGTGGAATTCTTTTTTTCAAGGATTTCGATACCAGTACCGGGGTAACGATGGACGATCAGATAAAACAGATCAGTTCTCTGTATTCCGGCGAAAATTATTGGGTGGCGTGGGGCGACAAGGGCATTATAAAACTTGCTTTGAAACCTCTTCCGGGAGGCTGGCTCGAATACGAAACGCTGGTTTCCGGCTTAAAACCCAACAGTCCGGTCAGGAACTTGGCGTTTCGCCTGATTTTTTCCAACAATAAACTGTTGGTTACGGGCGGCGACCGGGCAGACAACCGCAAGAATCTGACCGGAACATTGATGATTTACGAGAACGGACGCTGGAAAAGCGCCGATCCGGAAGCCATTGAAGCTCAAACCGGCATCCCCTGTCAGGACTGGCTGGATGTGATTGAAGATCCCGCCCGCCCCGGCCGGTATTATGTGTCCAGTTGGGGCGAAGGCATTTATGTATTGAATGAAAATCTGGAACTGGAAGAACTGTATTCGCTCGACAACAGCAGCCTGCAATCGGCGCTCCCCAACTCGACAAGCGC
>JAITAH010000043.1 GCA_031284225.1 Dysgonamonadaceae bacterium
AAATTTTTTCCTGTATTTTTCAAATACAGGCTGATAAAATGCTTTCCATCTTTCATCTGCGTTTTATATTCCACTTTTATTTTTGTCTCAGGCAGTTTATTTATATCCTGAAAACCGGCAATTGCCGGTCCAGTCAACGTGTTTTTCCCTTCATATTTACTGTTCGACCGCCAATAGAAATTACTGCCGGCCTGTTGATTGTTTTCGTCAAAAAGGCGAAGCTTTATAAAATGTACATTGCTGATATTTTCGGGAAATTCAATTTTGAAAATATCATTTATTGCGCTGTTTCCGGGAATTGCTGTGATTTTAGCTTCTTTTGAAAAAACTTTCTTCGACTGTAAATCATACACTTCGGCGGTTACTTTATAATTTTCAAACGACTGATAATAATCGTTTACCACCGAAACCGTATTTTTCAAATAATCGAACTGTGGATGCAACGGCTCGTTAGCGTTTTGTGCGGCGTAAAGTGCGGCGGTCGGCTCAAGCGACCAATCCCACATACGCCCGGCAACCTGCCGCATGGGCGAATTGTGATACCAAAACAGAAATCCTGAAGTGTAGCGCTCGCCGTAATTCAGTTTGTTACAGTTCCACACTTCCCAAATACTTTTGTAGTTCAGTGCGCCGACAAATTGCGCTTTTTCGGCAAATTCATCAATATTTTTCGATTCGCCGTATTCGTTTACCAAATCTTTGTAAAGCGTGGACATTAAATGGAAACCGTTGCCGTCCGAATAATCCCAAACTTCTTTATTTATGGGAAATAAATCCTCTTCAGGCATCATTTCGCGTAAACATTCGACCGTAGGCAGGCAAGGAGCTCCGTATTCGGGATTGAAGCCATCAATACGGCTGCCCCGCTCGGAAGCGGTATTTTCGTAATGCTGCATAATGTTTACCTGTTTATAAGGACTGCCGTCGTGAATCCCGCAACATTCCGACTGCATTTGATAACCCCGCGTTCCGTCTAATTCATTGATTGTTTTTTCCATACCCGGCATTTCGGTCGATTCGTTGGAACAGACATAATAAGCCAGTGAAGCGTGATTGCGGATTCGTTTGACGGTGGAAATCACATTGTTGAGATACAAACCGGCATCGTAGGGATGTTTGGTATCACCCGACATCCAAAATTCCTGCCAAACGAGTATTCCAAGTTCATCGCAAAGCTGGAAAAAATAGTCGGATTCGGTAATTCCGCCCGCCCAAAAACGAATCAGGTTGATACCTGCCTGCGCGGTATATCGCAGTTCGGCGTAAGTCCGTTCATCGGAAGTGCGCAACATATATTCAGGTAGCCAATTTGTTCCTTTGATAAAAAGGGGTTGGCCGTTAATGTAGAATGTTCGTGACGAATCGGGCGTATCTTGTGTAGAAGTGATTTCGCGGATACCAAACCGGGAACGGATAGAATCGGTCAATTCGCCATCGACAAAAGTTTTGAAGATAATATCGTAAAGCTCCTGTCTGCCTTTGTTGACAGGATACCACAAACGTGGATTGTCTATAACCAACTGGGGAAATTCTTCGGGTGTGAAAACTACTTCACGCACTTCATCCCTGAAAAGGGAAATTTCTTTTTCAAAACGGATATTTTCGCCTGCGATTTCACCGACCACTTTTACTGTTTTCCGTTGGTTTTGTTCTAAATAATTGGGGTAACATACTTCCACCGAAATAGTTTGACGCGAGTTATTATAAGTTGGTTTGGATAACTCGGATTTCACGAAAGGATGTTGCAAAGTGGCTTTTCCGGTGGTATAAACGGAAATATCTTTCCAGATACCGGTGTTGCGGTCGCGGATGCCGTCGAGATAAGCAAAATCCCAGCCGACAGCTGCAAGCATAGTTACGTTTTTTCCGATTTCGCCGTTTCCTCCATTTTGAAATTCACCGGAAACGCCGAAGTTTTTACCTTCTTTAGGCATAATTGTTCCGGGAAAATCAACGGGATAGACTTTGATTGCCAAAATGTTTTTTTCATTCAACTTTATATAATCGCTAATGTCTATTTTGTCTTGATAGAACATGCCGGCTATATTCCCCACCATTGAGCCATTGAGCCAAATTTCTGCACGGTAGTTTATTCCATCTACCTGCAACCACGTTTTCCGTCCTTGATAAACGTTTTGGGGCGTATCGAAGGAAGTGCGGAACCAGTAAGTATAAAAATCACGTCCTGCATGATACAAATCGGGAATAAGTCCGGATGTTAATTTGTTGTTCAAACCAAAATACGGTTCGGGATAAATACCGTTGTAAACTAATGAATTAAGAACTGTTCCGGGAACGACGGCGGGTAACCATCCGGTTGTGGATACATTGGATGTGGATACATCTTCACTATTTGTTTTTATTTCGCTTGCTTTACACATTTTCCATTCAAAATATCCCCCATGACCCTCCTTCGACTTCAATACGTAATCGTAATTTCTTTCATGAATCACATTTGTATTCTGTGGATAAATAAATTGTATATTAATGAATACAAAAATAAATAATAACTGTATTGCTAATTTCATATTTCTTATATTTTGTTTTTTTAAGATTTGCCGGACACGAATCAATCACCCGTTGCAGTATCAGTCTCAACGGAAAATCACAAGACTGCCGTTTTGTCGCTTTCAGCGGAAAGTTACTTGCTCCGAGCGAGGAACATTCTGGTAAAAGAAAGAAAGTTCCCGCTCGGAGCAAGAAAAATTGTCCGTAAAAGCGTAAAAATGAACAGGAATATAATTTTAAATTTCACGTGAAATTTATTTCAGGATTTTGGTAATCCCGTTGTCAATTTTCACCAGATAGACGCCGTTCGGTAATGAAGAAATATCATAAGAATCCTTTATACCCGACAGGATTAAAGCGCCTGTTACGCTGTAAATTTTCACGATACTGCCTGATGTTTTGTTCAGAATATTCAGGATACCGTCAGCATATTGGACGTCAAGTTTTTCGGGAAGAATACCGTTTATGGAGGTGCTTCCCAAGTACGCCGGATTTACGGTAGGTTGCGAAACAAGATTCAATGTTTTGAGTACGGGAAGCTGGTATGCACTGTTTCCCATCTGCCACACTCCGTCGAAATCCCATGTCGCATAGCTGCTTTGCCGAATAAGTGCAGAGGCTTCAATATCGGCTCCGCCATTGTTGTCCAATGCGCCAAACCATTCTTCCGCTCCGTTAAGCAACATTCCGACGTATGCGTAATTGTCGATAAAGGTAAGCTGCGCTCCTGATTTTGCGTAAGCCAGAATACGCTGTACGTTATTGCCCCCCGTAATAAACGGATTTGCCGCTACGCAGTTAGAAACAGTAATATTAATACCTGCGGCATTGTTGGCGCTCGCCGAACCGAAAAGCCCAGCTAATGACCCGGAGGCAACCGAACTTGTTATCACATTGGTAGCATAAGATTTACTGAGATTAACCATTAGGCTTCCCCATGTCGAACCTATCAGTCCGCCGATACCGTCGCCGGTAGTGTATCCGGCAATTTCTCCTACAGCATAAGTGTTTTCAATAGTAGCGCTTGTCCAGTTGAGCAAACCGACCAACGCGCCGACCGCTTTTGTTCCTTCTATTTTTCCGCTCACAAACACATTGTTGATTATGGTCATGTTCGTTGCAGTTGCATCGGCATTGGTAAACCAACCGCCAATGGCTCCCACATTTTCGTTCCCCTTGATGGATTTTCCTTCGGGAATAACGATTCCTAAATTTTTAAAGGTAGTTTCTCCGCTTATTTGCCCAAACAAGCCGATAAATTTGTTATCGGGACGATCAATCCATAAGCCGCTGATGGTGTGTCCATCGCCATCAAACGTTCCACGGAAAGGCGTTGCTTCGGTTACAACGTTTGATCCGCTGAATCCAATAGGTTCCCATCCGGCTGTCGGCGAGTTGGCGGCAATCCAATCCGTCAGATCAATGTCGGCGCCCAATTTGTAATGGGCGTTCAAGTCGTTTTTCACTTCGGCAAGTTGAGTAGCCGTTGTGATTACATAAGGATTTTCGGGTGTTCCGCTCCCGCTTCCGCTGAATGCATACAAATTAGAACTGAAGAAACACGCAGATACAGCGGTCATTACAGATACAAAAGAGAATAACTGTTTTTTCATGATTTTTGAATTTGAAAATTAAACATTATTTTAAACATGATTTTATGAAGTTCAAAATTACTGTAATATGATTTTTTTAATGTGCCGTAATCCGCCAAATATATTATCAAAATCCATTTGACCGGAATGGTGCCATTTTTGACACGGACGGATACTATTTGCTTTTTATCACCTTTACCTGCTGTCCTTCGGATTGCAGTATATAGATTCCATTCGTCAAGTTTCCGATATTTAATTGAGTATCGTTGGTTTGCAACACTAATTTCCCTGTGCAGTCGAAAAGCAAGACTTCCGCATCAATCGTTTTTTTGTTGATCTGCAATTCGCCTTGCGTGGGATTGGGATATACCGTAAGCGTATTGTTTGCGTCCGGCTGTAAAATACGGAGAGGAACAAAGCCGGCAAGGTGCGAGGGTGCAATCTTCGGCTGATTGTCCGGATTGATGGACTGCAGAATGGGTAAAGGATAAGAATCGTTGCGCATTTTCCAAATCGACCCGAAATTCCAGTCGAGACCGTTACTGTATGTACTTTGGGTCACTATTTCGTTGCCCGGTTTGTCCAAACCGTTTTTATTGTTTTGTGTTTTTACTGTTTCTCTACTGTTGCACCTGATATTTGCAAGGGCGAAATTACTAAGCGTTGTATTGTTGGCGGCATTAAAGCCTATAATCCGCCCTGTATAATTTTCCGAACCGACTACTTTTGAATTTATTGCCGCACACTTTTCTATTTTCAAGACAGAGCCTGTTCCGTTTATTGAACCTAACAAACCGCCTGCCGAACCGTTTGAACACATGATTTCGTTTGTTGCATAGCTGTTTTTGATATTGAGCGCCGTATTTTCTGCCAAACCCACGAAACCTCCGGCACGATCTGATTCTACCGTTACGCTACCTAATACATAACAATTCTCTATCGAAAATTTGGCTTTGCTGTAACCGGTAAAACCTCCGGCGTTTTTTTCTATGGCTTCAATTTTAGCGTCCACGTAGCTGTTGCTTATTCCGATGTTTCCCGAAGGTGCAAAACCGATTAATGCGCCGACTGCATTCTTTCCTTTTACTGATTTGGAAGAAGCGGTTTTCAAAGCCAAGTTTTTGATTACAGCATTTCCGCCGGCGCAGGCAAACAATCCGACATTATCATTATTGGATAAATCAATCCACAATTCCGAGATGCAGTATCCGGCGCCATCAAGCGAGCCGCTAAACGCTTCAAATTCGTCGCCTAACGGTTTCCATCCTTCAACAGGAGAATTGTTCGTGATCCATTCGGTTAAATCAATGTTGTTTCCAAGTCTGTAATGCAAAGCAAGATTGTTATCTATTTCGCGCAGTTGTTCGGAAGTAGTAATAACATAAGGTTGCTCGGAAGCGCCGTTCCCTTCACCGCTGAAAGGTTCAACCATGTGCGCGGGACAGAGCGTTTGCCGGTAATCGACAAGCGAGCCGCTACGCAAAACGGGCAGCGGATAGCGTCGGTTAGCCATTTGCCATATTCTTGAAAAATCCCAACCGGGATAATTCTCCTGAGATTTTAATTCTGCCCTGCTTTGACCGGTTTCGCCAGGGAGATTGGGCGCTTCTGCGCCATTTAGCAGCATACCGGAAAAGACGGCATTGTTTACAAGATTAATATGGGCGCCTTGTTTGGCAAAACCATAAATCCGATTTACCGTATTTCCGGTTATTTCGGGATTGATGGCTTTTGAATTTGAAATAAAGAGGAATATTTCACTTGCATCGTCGGCTTCGGCAAGTCCGAAAATTCCGCCCGCGACGCCGCTACCGGCTGTTTCTACTGTATTTAACGAGTAACTGTTTTTAATGTAAAGTTTTGTCTTTCCTGTCGAACTACCGAACAAACCTCCCGAAGCATTTCCGGCAGTTGTTACTTTGCCGCCGGCATAACAATTTTCTATCGCTACAGTTGCCGATTCGGCAAACCCGACAATTCCACCTGTAAAATTATCGCCTGAGATGAAAGCGGTTACATAACAGTTGCGAATCGTTACGCTGTCATCAGGATTGGCTTGTAAAATATTTCCGGCAACCCCTCCCACGCAGTTTTTGCCTTTAATTGATTTTCCTTCGGGAACGATAATTCCCAAGTTTTCGATTACAGTACTACCACTTACCGATCCGAAAAATCCGGTGTTGTCTAAGTTCTCCCTATTTATCCAAATATTTGAAATAACAAACCGGTTTCCATCGAAACCGCCCGTAAAAGGATTTTCTGTTGTTCCAATCGGTAGCCAGCCTTCGGAAGTAGAATTGAGGGTGGACTGCAAATCAATATTTGCTCCCAAACGGTAACAACTGTTTAGATGATTCCGCATATAATTCAGTTGTTCGACGTTGTAAATGATGTAGGGCGAATCTTTTGTCCCTTTTCCGGAACCATTGTAGTCGTCGTATTCAGCTTTCAGCGTATAATTTGTGTTTTCGATATGCAGCGTGAATTTATTCTCTGACACGCCGGAAGTTTTATCTATATCGTTGATATAAAATTTGGAAAGATTGTATTGGGGTTGTGGAGTAATCGTAATTTCAACATCATCGCCGATTTCGGGTTGAGCAGGCAAATAGGCAATAACGCCTTTTTCATCGGGGAGAATCGAAATCTTGGCATTGCCTTTCAAATGTTCAGGACAACTATCCGGCTGCGAGGAAGGATTGAGCGTTTTTAGTACCGGCAAAAAGTAATCGCCGCCATTCATGCTCCATACGTCCGGGAAATTCCAGTTTGAATATGTTTCCTGTTTTTTGAGCGCTGCTTTACCGGTATTTTCCCCGTTATTGCCGGTTAAATTTCCGTCCACCGTATTTCCTTTTACAAGCGTTTGTTCGTATCCGTAGTTATTGCCGAGCGTAATGTTGGCGCCTGCTTTTGTCCATCCGAGTATCCGGTTAGCTGTTGAGCCGTCGATGTTTGGATTGATTGCATAACAATCGGTTATCGTCAGATTGATGCCGGAAGCGTTATTTGCGCTTGCCGAACCGAATAATCCTCCTGCCGATCCGTTTGCTGAAGAAGCCTTTACTAAATTGATGGAATAGGATTTTTCGATGTGAACCGTAACATTACCCCACGACGATCCGATCAATCCGCCGGCGCCGTCTCCAGTTGAAACAATAGTGCCGGCTGCGTATGAATTTTCAATGGTCACGGTTGCCCAATTCACAAGTCCTATCATTGCTCCGACTGATTTGGATCCTTCCGCGTTGCCAAAAACCGCGCAGTTTTCGATCAATAAACGATTGGTTGTTTCGGAGTTGGTAATGCGACCGATTAAAATACCTACATTTTCACCCCCTTTCACCGATTTTTCCTCGGCTGTTTTGATTCCCAAATTTTTGACTTGGACTTCTCCTGCAACATTTCCGAACAAACCGGCATTATTGGTGGTTCTATCTACCCAAAGACCGGTAATAAAATGATTATTCCCATCCAATGTACCCGTAAAATTGTCAATTGGCGTCCATCCTTCGGCAGGCGAATTAGCGTCAATCCAATCAGTCAAGTCAATATCGGCTGTCAGTTTGTAGTTTCCGTCCGGATTGTTGCGAATATTGTTTAAATCGGCGGCGCTTTTTATAACGGTAGCGCCGGTTGAGATGATCTGTACATTTTCCAGATAATTATTGCGGTTTTTAATGTTCATCTGGTCCAAGGTGGTCGCAGGTGTGGTTTGACCGGGCATGTAAATATTTTCGAATGTGATGTTTTTGGCCTTGGTATTGGCGTTGAGTCCTTTTAAAACCGAAGTGACTGTTCCGGCATTGCGCACATTAATATTCCTTACGGTAACTCCATCAATATAACCGCCGTCTGAATTATCGCTGAAATCAAGTTCGAACCACCGTTGCATGTATTCGCTGCCCGAGCGCGCCCAATATCCTTCAATATCAATATTGTCGAACACGACATTGGTTACGTTTTTGGGTTTGTATTTGTGGTTAACCGCCAAGGCGCGCATACATTTGTAAACCGTCGAATTTTTGAAAACGATATTGCTTTGATGCTGGTAAACGCCGAAACCTACTTTGAAGGCGGCGCAACGGCTCCAAGCCACGCAATCGTCAAAAACGACGTCGTTCAGTTCCTCGGCAGGTCCTGTCCAGTTGACGGTCAGTTCGCCGGCCCAATTATCCCATGTTTTGGTAGAATAAGTGTCGTCTTCGCTGATGGCAATCGAATGTTTTACCAGCACCCGCTGCGATTCATTGATGTCGATCGCATCATCTTCGTGATTGGCATTGTTTTCGTTGAAAAATTTCACGTTCAGGAAATTTACGTCATTGGAGCGCGTAACCGTTACGCCCCATAAACCGCTGTCGCGAAACGTAATGCCATCAACCGTAAAGTTTTCGGTATTCATTGGCATCAATTGCGCCAGCAGCATCTTGTCTTTCCGGGCGGCGTCGCCGTTGGCGTCGATCGTTCCCCTTCCGTATATCTTTATATTAGTCGTCTGTTCGACCGGCAGGCTCCTGTTTGTTCCCGCAGGAACAGGTATGGGACCATCGGTGTAAATCAGCCACGAGCCGGGATAATTACTGATGGACGATTTATAATAGAGTGTTTGATAATCGGCAGCTCTGCCTGTTCCGCGAATGACGGCTCCGGGTGCAAGATAAAGATGAACATTACTTTTGAGGATGATACTTTTGGTGTAATACACCCCGGACGGAACATATACAATTCCTCCACCAGCGGCATTGGCATTGTCTATCGCCTGTTGAAAAAGCGCGGCGTTTTGTGTCGCTGTATAAACTGAATTTTCTCCCAACGGATCTGCGCCATAGTCGTTTACCACATTATATATACCTTCTCCCGAAGAAGCAGGGACATCGGTTTCCCATTCGTCGGCGGCAATAACGAGTTCGGGCAGACTGTTAATCTTTATAATAAGGTATCGTGAACGATCGAGTTCAAAAGTCAGTGTTTTTCCGTTTTTTGTTCCCTGAATATTGTAAGCCGGAGAACTGATACTGAATGTCTGAATATCCTGTTTTGCGGTTATCGTAATAGTTGTTTGTCCTTCAAACGAATAGTGAGCGTATTCATAAATGTTCCATGTTTTGGATACGGGAACTTTGATTCCCGAAACCGAAACTTGAAAATTGTCCGATTCGGTATAACAAAACGGCAAGGAATATGAAGCTACTTTGGCACCGGAAGCGTTGAACGAAACGGCAAAGAAAAATGACAAAACGGCAAAGCGATAAACTAATTTTGTTGTTTTCATGAATATGATTTTTTAAAAATTAATAATGAAAACAAAATTACAGTTTACATCGCGCCAAACAATGCCTGATTTTGCCAAAATTGAATACAAAGGGAAAAATCACAGAGATTTATCCTGCTGTTTATTCTGTTGCCGGTATTCTTTCGGGCTTTTCTCGTAACGTTTGGCAAATTCTTTGTGAAAGTGGGAACGATTAATAAAAACGGTTTGATACATAATTTCCTGAATGGTCAGGTTGGTGGTAACAAGCAATTTTGCCGAATATTGAATGCGGCGGTCTTTGATAAAATCGTTTGGCGGTTGCTGCTTCAAGTCTTTCAGTTTGCGATAAAAAGTGCGCATACTCATGCCCATCATTTCGGCAAGCGTTTGGGGTGAAAAATAGCTGTCGTCGATATGCTTGTCGATAATATTAATCGCTTGCTGTAAAAAATTCCGGTCTTCTTTTTGGAGTAATTGACCGCCGGAAAATTCAAAGGCGCTAGCCGAAGAATTGTAATACTGCCCGAGCGTTTTTTTATTTTCAATCAACCGGCACACGACGCTACGCAAATAATCGGCGTCAAAAGGTTTAGGAATATATGCGTCCGCTCCGGATTCCACTCCCTGAATTTTATCTTCGGTTGTATTTTTTGCCGAAAGGATGATGAGCGGAATGTGCATGGTATGTTTATTTCCTTTAATTTGTTTGCTTAGTGTAATTCCATCAATTCCGGGCATCATAATGTCGGTAATAATTACGGCAGGCGTTTCACATTTCAGGATTTCAAGCCCTTGTTCGCCGTTATTGGCTGTGATAACGCGATATTCTGTCGAAAGTATGTCGCAAGCCAAAGTAAGTAACTCGCTGTTGTCGTCGATTACTAAAATGCTTTCTTTGTTCGTTTTGCCAGGTTTTGTTTTGTTTGCTTTATCGTTTTTTGCATTGCCGTTATCAATAACCGGTTCCATAGCGGCGATTTTAAGTTTTTCTCCGGCTTCCGGTTTCGAGACGTCAAGGGCGGGCAGAGATACGGTAAATTCGGCATATTCATTGATTACACTGTTTACCGTGATAGCGCCTTCCAATAATTCGGTCATCGTTTGGCAAATAGCAAGGCCTAATCCGTTGCGCGAGGATAAACCTTTGATTGAATTTTCCTTGATGTTGTCCAATACAGTGTAACGGTTGAAAATGAGAGGAATATCTTCTTCCCGAATGCCTTTTCCCGTGTTGTGGACAATAATTTGCAGCGCAGGCGTATATTCTGCTTCAATCGTTCGACATTCGATACGAATTTTCCCGCCTTCCGGCGTATATTTGAATGCGTTGGAAATCAGGTTGTAAATAATTTTCGAGAAGCAACTTTTATCGCTGTTCCATAGAATTTCGGGTGCAATTTCGGTTTCAAAACGAATGTGATTACGTTCGACGAGTTCGGCGAACGAATCGGTAATTTCTTTGATTATTCCATTTATATTCAAAGTTGCTATTCTGCGTATCTGATTGCCGGTTTCCATCCGGCGGAAGTCGATAATTTCCTGAAACAGATTGTTTAACCGTTCAGCATTCGATTTTATCATCGAAGCATATTTTCTTACAAACGAATCGCTTTCCGCGTATTGCAAAATACGGTCGCAGGGTCCATAAATCAGCGTGAGTGGCGTGGAAATTTCGTGCGTGATGTTAGTAAAGAAACGCAGTTTGCTTTCATACATTTCTTCCTTGTATTTTTCCTGTAACTCGTGCTGGATTTTTGCTTTCCGCTGTTTGTATTTTGCCCGCACAAACCAATAAATGCCGTAAATCAACGCGATAACCAGCAAAAAATATATGATTTTTGCATATACAGTCAGGTACCAGGGAGATAAAATCACGATGTCGATGTTTTGAATCAGGTTTCCGGTATTTCCGGTAGCGTCGTCGTATTTTACAAGCAACTTGTATTTTCCGGGAGGGATGTTGGTAAACTGCGCTTCGTTTTGCTGCGTGTTCATCCATGCATCGCTGAAGTTTTCGAGTTTGTAGGAATAGCGGCTGTTTTCTCCGTTCACAAAGTCGATAGCAACAAATGATACGGTAAAGAAATTCTGCCTGTAATTGAGTTCAAGAAAAGTTTTTCCTTTTTTTGTTTTTTCAAGTTCGCGTAAATTGTATTCCTGATTGAAAATTTTCAGTTTTGTAAAATATATTTGCGGAATGTAATTGTTTGGTTCTTTTTTGCCGGGTTTAATCCATGTAAGTCCGTCCACGCCACCAAAAAAACAAGTTTTGTTCAAGGCGTCCTTAAAATAAGCATTATCGCTGTATTCAATGATTTTCAGTCCCGTTTTTTGATTGAAACTGCGAAAACTTTCCTTTACGGGGTCAAACAGTACAATACCGTTATTACTGCTTAGCCACAGTTCATTATCATGGTTTTCGAGAATGCCGTGAATCATATTGTTGGGCAGTCCGTCCTGTTCGTTATAAATTTTGTAAACAAACGTGTTATCCGGGTAATAAGTAAATTTGAGCAATCCGTAATTACTGCCGAGCCAAAAGGTTTCTTCGGCGTCGCGATAGATGCACAAAACAGAAACAAGCCGATTGTTTGTAGTGGCGAACGGAAAAATCCGGTAATTACCGCTTTGGGTATTGTAGCGCACCAAACCGTTGCCACGCATACCTACCCAGAGAATGGAGTCGTTCTCGGCATAAAGTGCATAAATCTGGTTGTATAATTGCTGATTATTTTCGTAACCGAAAAGTTGGGTTTTCGCTTTTGTCACCAGATTTATGTTTTCGGCGAGCGTATATTTCAACAGTGTGTAGCCCGAACCAACCCACAGTGTAGTATCGTTTTGCTGAAGCAGGGCGTGAACCGATACGGATCCGATGCCGGTATTGTTGGCGAGTGAATGAATTTTGTGATCGTTATATGAATAATAGTTGATTTCATTACCTTCGGAAGCAATCCATAAAATATCCCTTTTCGAAGTGGGAGCGATGACAAATATTTCATTGCTGCTTAATCCGTTGGAAGTGGAAAAATGCCGGATATCGGCACTTGAAAAATCATCTGTTGTGTCGTAATTTCCAATTTTAATGACTCCGTTGCCCTTGGTACCAAGCCAAAGATTGTTTTCCTTATCGGTATAAATAGCACGGACAGGACAGTATTGTTTAATGTCCGGCAACTGGTCAAGACTCAGAGCATTAAATGTATATTCGTCTTTTATCCAAGTATATACGCCTTGACCGTCTGTGGCAATCCAAACAATGTTTTGCTCTTTATCTTTCCATAGTGCAAACACTCCGCAGTTGACACTGATTTTTTCCGCTGCATAGTGGTTCTTTGCCTGCAAACAGTACAATCCGTTGGTTTTAAATGCTATAAGAAAATCGTCATTATCGAAAATCAGCGACGAAACCGTTCCGTTTTCATCCAGCAAGCGGGCAATGTTCGTAATTCTGGTTTTTCCTTTTCCGGAAAACCGGTATAAATCGCCCTGTTCATCAATAATCAGCGCTTTTTGGTTGTCGTAGAACAGATAATTAATTTTGCAAGGATGATAAAAATTTTCGTGCCGTTCTATTTTCGGATTATCACTGTCAATACCCTTGACTGTATAGTTTTGTAAAAATCCTCTGTACAAGATGCGTACCGTATCCTGCTCGTCGATACAAAATCCTTTGATCCATTTACTTGTAATGTTTTCGGCAACAGGTAAATGGATGAAACTGTCGGCTTGCTGCCGGTAAATGGAAAGCATCCCTGGTTTGCCAAGGATAAAAAGCCTGTTGTACCGGTCTTTGGCAAAAAGAGCGTTTTCGTTAAATTCCTGAAAATATTTTTCAACTGACCGGGTTTTAAGCGAAAATTTATTCAAGGCGTTTTTTGTGCTGATCCATAGATAATTATTATCTATTCCGATAATATTTCGGATAATATTATCCGACAAACCGTTCTCATTATTTATATTCGGTTTGAAAATTTCAATATTCCTTCCGTCATACCGGTTTAGTCCATCGAAAGTACCTAACCACATAAAACGCTGTTCGTCTTGCCAGATACTGTAAACCGAACTGCATGACAGCCCCTCCATACTGCTTATTTTCCGAAGATTATATGGAAAAATAAAAATGGTTTGGAGTAAAAGAGATAAAGTCAATATAAACTTAGCAAAGCGCCTCATGGTACTGATTTGAATTTAGTTGTCACTTTTATTTGCAACAAAGATACAAAAATGATTTGTTTGGCGGCTTCCTTTATCCAAGTTTAACGTACCCATTTGCGCCAAAATTGTATTTTCCCTGTTTATACTTTTCTTGTGTCCATATTTGGCAAAAAAGGGCATCATTTTCTTTCATGGTTTTCATACTTTTGCTTACCAATTTTTTATTTATT
>JAITAH010000051.1 GCA_031284225.1 Dysgonamonadaceae bacterium
CAGCGAAGCGTTTGTTTGAAGCTGCGTAAAAAAAGGAACAATCAGTAACAAAGCGCCGATCAATACCAAGCCGATACCCAGATTTTTTAGAAAAAATTGCATGTTTGATTTCAAAAACAATTACAAAATAAATCAATTTTCGGGGAATTTACAAATATTCTTTTGGCAAGGTGCACAAATAAAAATCTAAATTCGAGTTGTATATGGATAATGTTCGTAATACGGCGTCAGGGAGTTTTTAGACGTTCTTTGAATAAAACTAATTTCGGATAAGAAATAGCCGTTTACGGCATATATATCAAGAGAAAATGAATGGACCGGGACACAAATCCAATACGCCGTAGGCGTTGCACAGCAATAGCAATGATAGCGCCGCCATATACGCAAATTTACGATGCGTGTTGTGTTTTTACCGGTTCAATCAATATGAAACCTCTAACGAGGTTTTGCGACGACCAAAATAACGTCGTGTTTCTATTGACATGAATGCCTTGAACGGGCATTATTTAGACAATCCGTGTGTTTTGCAACCTTTTATCCGGCGTCCGACTTGGGTAAGGCATTCCTGTCAATAGAAAGTCGAAGATGTCTCAAAAGGTCGATTTCTCGTCATTGCGAACTGCGAGGAACGAAGCAGGAAGCAAACCTCTCCCCTATACGGCAAGTTTGAAACGAGGCTCAAATTATTTCTCCACAGATTTCTGCATGAAATGGTTGAGAATAGAAATTCCACAAATAATAAGTTGCCGTTTTTACTTGAAATAAAACGCTTTCCCGTCGCTGTTCTATAAATTTTGCCGGACATTTTTATGGGGTCTGCGTATATGTCTGAACTTTTATGTATTTTTGCACCCAAAATTGAAAAATAAATTGTATGAAAAACATTATTTCCTGTCTGTTGTTGCTTTTATGCACTTCTGTTTACGGACAAAAAGGCGACCCTGCCAAGGTCGTAAAAAAAGGTTTTGATTTTGCCGCTCAGCAGTTAACCCTTGCTTTGAACGAGACCGAACAGGCGCAGATACTGGCCGCGCCGGAACGAACGAACAAACGCCCGCTTGTTTCCCCAAGAACCCTAAATTCCGACGGGAGTCTGCAATTGACTACTGCCGACGACTGGACTTCGGGTTTTTTCCCCGGGGAGCTTTGGCTGATGTACGAATATACAGGGGATCCTAAATGGGAAAAGGCTGCCCGCCTCCACACCGATCCGCTTGAACGCGAAAAATTGACTCGCAATACGCACGATATGGGTTTCAAAATGTATTGCAGCTTCGGTAACGGTTACCGATTGACGAAAGATGAAAATTATAAGAATATCCTCCTGCAATCGGCTTATACGCTTATTACTCGCTATCATCCGAAGGTAAAAGCCATCCGGTCGTGGGATTTTAACAGAGACCGGTGGCAGTTTCCGGTTATTATCGACAATATGATGAACCTCGAATTGCTGTTTTGGGCGTTTAAGGAAAGCGGGGATTCGACGTTTTACCGGATTGCGGTCGATCATGCAAATACGACCCTGAAAAATCATTTCCGGGCAGACAACAGCTCCTATCACGTGATTTCTTACGATACGATTACCGGTCAGGTAGAGAAGCGGAATACCTATCAGGGTTATGCCGACGAATCGGCTTGGGCGCGCGGTCAGGCTTGGGGCGCTTACGGCTTTACGATGTGTTACCGAGAAACTAAAAATCCGGACTACCTGAAACAGGCGGAAAAGATTGTGAAGTTTATCTTTACAAATCCCAACCTGCCGAAGGATTTGATTCCTTACTGGGATTACAACGACCCGAAAATACCTTCCGCTCCGCGGGATGTTTCGGCTGCCGCCTGCTTAGCTTCCGCTTTATACGAATTGAGTTCGTATGATAAGAAAAAAGGCGTGCAGTACAAAAAGTGGGCAAACGCTATCATCAACAACCTCACCGATCATTACCGGGCGACGCCGGGACAAGACCGGGGATTCCTGCTTTTGCATAGCGTTGGCGCCAAACCGTTTAATATAGAAGTTGACGTCCCGATCGTCTATGCCGATTATTATTATCTGGAAGCTTTGCTCAGGAAGCGGCAATCGGCGAATCAATAAGTCAAAAAGGCAAGAATGTCGTTCCTCCGAACGGTGGACGTTTTTCTCTGACCGTGCACTGGCGCTCTGAGCCATTCGCACGGTTTACCTTTTTTAATTATTCCTGCAAAATATTGGTAGATTTGTTATAAAAATCATATCTTTGCAAACGAAACAAGAACAAACTCTTTCGATATGAACAAAAACAAAGATTGCAGTCGTATCCGATCGGCAAACATTCTGTTTGGCGTTTTGTTCCTCGTTTTGTCGGCCTGTTCCATCACCTATTCGTTTCAAGGGGGAAGTTTGAATTACGACATGGTTAAAACCATTACGATTCACGAATTTCCCAACCGTACGCCCAATTATCCGCTGCTTTCCCAAGTTTTGGATCAGACTTTGCGAAAACGTTATATCGAACAAACCCGGCTGGTTCCCGTGAATAACAATGGCGATATCGAAATTGAAGGCGAAATTACCGGTTATAGCATCCAGGGGATGGCCGTAAAAGAAAATTACGAATCGTTGACCCGCCTCACCATTACGGTACGGGTAAAATATACCAATAACAAAGAAGCTAACAGTGATATTGATCAAACTTTCTCGGCCTATCAGGAATTTGACGCTGCGCGTTCCATCGACGAAGTGCAGGACAATCTTGTAACTCAAATTGTAGAAGAACTGGTGGATAAGATTTATAACGAAACGGTAGCTAATTGGTAACGATGCAGGCAAAAGAACTTACCGGACTAATGAAGGGCGAAATCGCATATACCGAAGATACGCTGTTGCAATTAAAAGCCGTATTGGAAGAATATCCTTATTTTCAGACTGCGCAATTCTTATACACGCTCCATTTACAGGCGGCTAAAGATAGCCGGTTCAATGCCGAACTGCGCAAATCGGCCTGTTATTCGGGCGACCGGCGTAATCTGTTTTATCGCATTCAAAGCGCCTTTTTTCATCCGGAGTGGATCAAAAAAATAGAAAAGAGCGACGAATCCGCCGCCAATTCTTCTTTTGAATGGGTCGATTTCTTCCTGTCCGAACAGGCAACAAAAACAAAAGTTCGCAAGCCGGCGTCCTCGCTTACCGTTTCCGGGCAAACGGTTTCGACCGATTATCTATCCTATACGCTTTCGGAATCGTCCGATACGGCAACGAATACCGAAACGCCGCCTTTGCAACATCAGGAAGCCATCGACAAGTTCCTGACCGAAAACGAAAAAGCGCCGATAAAAATTGTTCCGAAGGATGACTCTCCGGACGACGAAACTCCCCCGCCTCCCAACTTGGATATAGTGAACGAAAGTAGCTTTTTTTCGGAAACATTGGCCAAAATCTATCTCAAACAAAAAAAATATGCGAAGACATTGGAAATTATCCGTAAATTATATTTGCTTTATCCGGAAAAAAACCGTTACTTTGCAGACCAAATTCGATTTTTGGAAAAATTAGTTATTAACACAAAAAAATAGAATAAAATATGTACGTTTTTTGTTCGATTGTTATCGTAATTGTTTCTATCTTATTAGTAGGTGTTGTAGTGATACAAAATTCAAAAGGCGGCGGTTTAGCGGCCGGTTTTGCATCGGCCAATCAGGTAATGGGTGTTCGTAAGACCACCGATTCGTTGGAAAAACTCACCTGGTGGTTTGCCGGAATTATTGTAGCTTTCTGTATTGTAGCAACTATTTTCTTACCGCGACAGACGGTTGAAGACGATTCCGTTATTAAAGAAGATGTTATCGAAACGCTTCCGACTCAGGATATAAACGCGCTTCCTCCGGCGTTTGATCAGGTTCCGGCGGAAGAAGAAGCTGCGGAATAAGGCGGTAAACCTTTTTCCTGCAACCGAGGGATGTAATAAAAAACAGGCAAAGGATTTTTAGGTCTTTTGCCTGTTTTTTTATTTTCGGTCAGGATATTGTATTCAAACAGAGGGTTGTTTACAAGCATTCCCTCAACTCTTGCGGCAAATAAAACGTTTCATTCTTATCCACATAAACCACTACGCTGTTGAGTTGGATCGCTTTACCATTCAGCCATACCGTATTTGTATTCGGCCGGATTTCCAGCCGGTTCTTTTTGTTTTTAACTTCCAATACCGGAATGTTGTTTTTCACGGTAACCGCATACGAATATCCATTAAAAACATCGCTGTGTTTGGCAAAGTAAGCGTCCGTCAGAGCCTCCAGGTTTTCTAATCCTAAGGATCGCCGCAGGTAATGATTCAGCTCAATATTCGTATGATGGCCGGTGAGCGGCGTGTTGCGCGGGTCGTAAACCGCTAAAAACACTTCTTCGCCCGTGTGCCCATAGGTGGTGAAGCCAAAACAAAGATGATTTTGAATGATTTCGGTAACGATTTGGGTCAGTTTAGAACCTTTCATCCGTTCTTCGTCGGAAAGCGAACTGCGGTTGTAATCGCCGCATTGCAACAACTGATTATACTCGTCGTCCGACAACTGGATACCGGTTAAGTCGTAAGTTACCGCCTTTAACTGCGAGGCGTCGGTCGATTTCAACACATTGATTAATCCTTCGTTGCTGGTTTTAAACCGGACGGCCGGTCCCCAAAGTTGGTCTTTCGTCAACGTAGTATAGCTTTTGCAGCGAGCCGATCCGATACTGAATCCGCTGTTGCCGTGATCCGGAACCACAATCACCAAGGTTTCGCCATCGCGTTTCGCAAAATCGAACGCTACGCCGCAAGCTTTGTCGAAGGCCAGCATATCGGTCATCAAGGCTATAGGATCGTTGGCATGAGCCGCCCAATCCACTTTACTGCCTTCCACCATCAGGAAAAAGCCGTTTTCGTTTTTGGATAATTTTTCAATGGCTTTTTGCGTCATTTCCGCCAAAGACGGTTGTTGAGCGGGATCCCGGTCGATATCATACGCCATATCTTTATCGCCGAACAATGCCCACATTTTATCGCCCGGATAGGTCCGGAATCCGTTGATATTGTTCAGCATCACACCGTAACCTTCCTTGTTCAGATATTCCTGCCATTCGGCGTTCAAGATAGAAACGCCGCCGCCGATCACGACGTCTAACCGGTTATGCACCATCTGCGGGGCAATCCACTCGTATTTGCTCCGACTGTAGCTATGCGCCGAACAGTCGGCCGGCGTAGCGTGCGGAAATTCGCAAGTAAAAACCAGTCCGGTAGCTTTGTTCTTGACCATCCGGGAAGCCTCCAAGAGCGTTATCAGCGGCTGGTAGGCACGGTTAGTATCCATCGGCACAATATCGTTGGCCGGATCGGCCGTGGGATACGTAGCAACCCAACCGGCCCGGCTGGGATAGCCCGTCATATAACAGGATGTGGTCGGAGCCGAATCGCCAATGGGAGCATTGGACGAATACGTAAGAATCGTTCCACAAAGATAAGGATCGAGATTCAAATGGGTTTGATCGGGCTGTTGATATCGTTGATACCAACGGGCGGCCGAAACAACCGGCAACGAAGTGCCGTCGGGAATTAAAACAATTACATTTTTTACCGTTTCCTCTGCGATTAAACTATTGCCAATGAATAAAAGGAACAGAAATAGAACAGTTATCTTTTTCATACTTTAAAAAAATTGAATGTCGATTGCAAAAGTACATAAAAGTTTGCACTTATACATAGACCCATAATTTTTCTTGCAAAAAAACAGAAGAAAGGCAGCATTAAATTCTCAATTACGTATCTTTTATCTTCCCCAACACAAACCGGCCGCCAACAACAGACCGAAAATAATTACATTCCGCGCCGTTTGTTCCAACACGCCGACGAGCGCTTTTCCCCGGTCAATGGTTACCAGCGCTTTTCCTGTTTTGAAATGAAAAAACAAATAAATGAACGGCAATAAAGCGGCTGTTCGGGTGTTTTCTATCCAGAAATATTGGCAGCAAATGACCGCTAAAAGGCCATTGATGAAATAAAACCATTTGCCGAAATTCTCGCCCAGCATCACGACAG
>JAITAH010000140.1 GCA_031284225.1 Dysgonamonadaceae bacterium
CTTCACTTACAAACAAACTGATAAAAATAGATAAATTTATATGTGAATTGCAAACCGCCCTGAAAGACTTTTGCAACCGCTGAAATTAGATGTGCACAACTCCGCTCAACCGGTACGTATCGCGCGATAGAACGGAAATTCGGGCGAACGTCGATTCTACGAACCCAAGCGGGCAATAGTCGCCGGTTGTATTTAACTTACTTGGCAGAAGCATTATCCATTCATCGTAATCAAATTGTCATCCCAAAGCCATGTTTTTTTTTCAGAACCGTCATCATTTCCTGATATGCCTGCCGTTTCTTTGCATCGAAAAATGATTAGGCAAATTCTCTTATGGTAAAAAGATTGTATTTAGGAATTATTCTTTGCTTGTTAACAGCGTATCTGAAGGCTCAAACCGGAACTATTTCCGGAATTATATCCGACAAAAAAACCGGAGAAACGATTATCGGAGCCAGTATCGGAATCGAAAATTCAACCGCCGGCGCCGTTACCGATATCGACGGACGTTTTAGTATTCCGGGAATCGTTGCCGGAAAATACACAGTCAAAATTTCTTACCTTTCTTATCAAACGGTGGAAATTCCGGCGGAAGTAACCGGCGGACAAACGACCGAAATCAATGCGGCGCTGGTAGAAGCTGTCAATGTCCTGAATGAAGTAACGGTCGTCAATATCCGCAAAATGAATACCGAACGGAGCTTGTTGCAGGCTCAGCGGGCTTCCTTGAACGTAGTCAGCGGCGTTTCTTCCCAGCAAATTGCCCGGACGCAGGACAGGGACGCTTCGGAAGTCATGAAGCGTATTCCCGGAATTTCCATTCTCGACAGCCGGTTTATTGTCGCCCGCGGACTGGCGCAGCGGTATAACAACGTATGGATCAACAATAATCCCGTTCCGAGTTCGGAGGCCGATTCCCGCTCTTTTTCTTTCGATATGATACCCAGCGGACAAATCGAAAACATCCTGATTACCAAATCGCCGACGCCCGAATTGCCGGCCGACTTTTCCGGCGGCTTCGTCAAAGTGGCTACGAAAAATATGCCTTCGGAAAATGCTTTGCAAGTCAGTTACGGAATTCAGTTCAATACAAATACGCATTTCCACGATTTCCGGTACGACCAGGGAAGCGCAACGGATTTTCTGGGTTTTGACAACGGATTCCGTAGCCTGCGTTCCGCCGTTCCCGACCGGCGCATGGACAATAGCGACGAAGCGGCCGTAACCGCCGCGACCCGCAACGGGTTCAACAACAACTGGCAAGTATATACCCGGCAACCGATTCCCGATCAACGCTTTTCCCTGGCGCTGAACCGGTATAAATCGTTAAATAAAAGCCGGATCGGACTGACGGCCGCCTTGAATTACAGTTATACCAGCCTGACGTATTCGGACATGACCAATGCGCGTTTCGGCGTTTATAACAAAACCGAGGATACGCCGGTATGTCTCTATAGCTATACCGACAATCAATACGCTTCGACCGTAAAAACCGGCGCTTTGCTGAATCTGACCTGGATGAACAACGAACATCGCCTGGAATTTCGCAACATGTTCAACCAGTTAGGGCGCGACCGCTTCACGCACCGCGAGGGATGGCGCAACGTCAGCGCCAAATACCTGCAACAAAAAGACGAATATTTTTACAACAGCCGCGGCAGTTATACCGGACAACTGAGCGGCAACCATACGCTTTCTCCTGCCGGAAAATTCGACTGGACGGCGGGATATGCTTACGCCAATAAAAACCAACCCGACCGCCGGCAAATCGAACGGGAAGAGGAATCGGCCGACCCCCGATACAACGGCCAATTCTACATTGATCACAACGATATTATCCGGGATTTTAACCGCCTCGACGAAAACATGTATTCTTTTACAGCCAATTATCATCACGATTTTACTTCCGGCCGTCGAGCGCTCTCCCTGAAAGCCGGAATTTACGCCGAAGCCCGCGACCGCAACTATGATACGCGCTATTTTATGTACCGGCTCTACAAACAAAACTTGCCCGAAGACTTTCAGTATCGCGATGTGCCTTCCGGAATTATGCAACCCGAATTTTTTGCCGCCGACAAGCTGTATATTTACGATAGCAGCGACAAAACCAATAATTATACCGGTAGCGCCCAACTGGCTTGCGGCTATCTCGGACTGAACGTCCCGCTGCAAAAACTGAATATCTATGCCGGCGTCCGCTACGAAAACAACAACATGACGCTTGTCAATCCGGTTACGATCGCTTCCGACGAGGAGGAAAAACATACCTACCGGCAATCGGATTTTTTCCCTTCCGTCAATGCCTCTTACCATTTCAACGACGAACATTTATTGCGCATGGCGTATGGCCAATCTATCAACCGGCAGGAATTTCGCGAAGTTTCGCCGTCCACCTATTACGATTTCGACCTGTTCAGCTACGTGCGAGGAAACAAAGACTTGAAACCGGCTTATATCCGGAATTTCGACCTTCGTTACGAGATTTATCCTTCGCCGGTCGAACTGATTTCCCTGGCTTTTTTCTACAAGCAATTTACCCACCCGATCGAATGGACGTATATCGACGCCGGCGGAACCTATACCTTCACGTTCGAAAATGCCGAAAAGGCCAACAACTACGGCTTGGAATTAGACTTGAAAAAAAGTCTCGACTTCATCGGCTTGCCCGATTTTTCTCTTTCCTTCAACGGATCGGTAATCGATAGCCGGGTGGTATTCGGCGAAAATAGTATCGAACACGACCGCCCGATGCAAGGCCAGTCGCCCTACTTAGTGAATACCGGGATTTTTTACCAAAACGATCGCCTCCAGCTCGGATTGCTGTACAATACTATCGGAAAGCGCATCGTGGGAATCGGACGATCGAACAACAGCCAGGGGGGAAGCATCGACAACGATGTGCCCGATATGTACGAAATGGCTCGCCACGTCGTCGATCTCTCGTTGGGTTACCAATTCGGAAAACGCATCGAGGCGAGCGTCGGCGTCCGGGATTTGCTGGCGCAAGCCATGATTTACAAACAGTTTCCCCAGTTTACGGACGACGCCGGCGTTGTCCGGCAACGCGAACAAACGACCAAGGAATACAAACCCGGCCGGACTTTTTCGCTCACCATAAAAATCAATTTATAATTCACAGCGTATATCCATTTTTTAATTTTTATAAAAATGAAAACAATCAAACAGTTCAGTTTAATTTTAACAGCCTGTCTGGCGCTCGCTTTTACAGGATGTGATGAGAAAGAAAGTATCCCGGAAAATCCCGTACTCAATCCGGATATTATTAGCGTTACGGAAGGTTCGGCAGCCGCCATCGCCATTTCGGGCGGCAACGCGCCTTATACCGCTCAAAGTTCCGCCACCGCCGTGGCTACGGTAAGCGTCAACGCTTCGACACTTACGGTAACCGGGGTTGCAACCGGTACCGCCAGCATTACCGTTACCACCGGCGACGGCGGCAGCGCCCGTTTACCGGTTGTAGTAACCGAACGGTCGGCCACCGCGCCGGTACTGAACGTCCAGTCGGTCGAAGTGGAAATCGACGAAACGGCTTCCGTTTCCATTCTGGAAGGGACCGCGCCTTTTACGGTAAGCAGTTCGAATACGACCATCGCTACCGCAACGCTGAACGGCTCGATTATTGCCGTGAAAGGGATTGCCGACGGCGCCGCGCTGATTACCGTTACCGGCGCCGACAATGCTTCGTCTTCGTTCGCGGTGGATGTGAACGGCGAACAAATTCTGTTCGGCCCTAATAAAACGCAAATCGGCAGCGGACTGAAATCGTTCAGCATCAAAAAATCGCACCGCATCAAGAAAGGCGTATATACGATGGTGGGTTGGGTTTATGTTGAAGACGGCGCTACGCTATCCATCGAACCGGGAACGGTTATCAAAGGCGCCAACACCAGTTTCGACGGACGGGAAGCGGCCGAAGGGTCTTCGCTCATCATCATGCGAGGCGCAAAAATCATCGCCCAGGGAACCCGGAACGAACCGATTGTCTTTACATCGGCGCAGCCGGCCGGGCAGCGCAAGGCTTCCGACTGGGGCGGAATCATTATCTGCGGAAAAGCGAAAAACAATTTAACGGCCATGACTATCGAAGGCGGAATCGAAGCCGACCACGGCGGAACCGACGATAACGACAATTCCGGTATCCTGCAATATGTGCGCATCGAATTTGGCGGATATCCTTATGCCGTGGACAATGAGATCAACGGCCTCACGCTGGGCTCCGTCGGTCGAGGCACCACGCTGGATCACATCCAGGTATCGTATTCGGGCGACGATTCGTTCGAATGGTTCGGCGGCGCGGTAAATGCCAAACATCTGATTGCCTACCACGGTTGGGACGACGATTTTGATACGGACAACGGTTTTTCCGGCAAACTGCAATTCCTCCTGGGCGTTCGCGACCCGAA
Source organism: Dysgonamonadaceae bacterium (assembly GCA_031284225.1). Next base: position 4,425 of record JAITAH010000140.1, read on the forward strand.
AATTGCCGACCAGTCCAATACCAACGGTTTTGAATCGGACAACAATGCCAGCGGCTCAACTTCCGACCCCATCACCTCGGCCGTATTCAGCAACGTAACCCTGATCGGACCCCTGGGACAGGACGCCGCTTTCGTCAACGATAAATCGTATATCAACGGCTACGGCTGGGGCGAGAGTTCCGGCATCCGGACGGGGATTTTCCAGGCTGCAATGCAAATTCGTCGGCATTCCCGCCTGAATTGCTTCAACTCCGTCGCCGCCGGATTCCCCGTCGGGCTGATGCTCTCCAACGACGGACGGGGCGATACGCAAGGCGCGGCAGCAGCCAGTTTGTTGAAACTCAAAAACGTTTATTTCGCCGGCATGGGTTTGCTGGGCGCCGACGCCGATAAAAAAGATCCTGCCCAATGGAGCGGCACGATTTCTATCGACTATTTCAACCGGACAGACCTGAACAACCGGAATTTCGGCGCTATTTCCGATTTGAACCTGAAACAGCCCAACAGCAAACAGGCAAATGCCAACTACGGCCCTTCGGCCGGCAGTCCCTTGCTGGGAAACGCCAGTTTCTCCGATACTTTCCTGACCGACGCCTTCTTCTCGCCGGTTACTTATATCGGCGCGTTCTCCGGCGAAAACGACGACTGGGCGTCCGGCTGGACGAATTTTGATCCGCAACAGGCCAACTATTAAGCAATCCTTTTCAGAAGTGTTCTATTAAATTCATTTAAGAGGCTGATCAAAAGTTGTTTTCTCGTCGTTCAATGGCGATGATTCTTGACTTTTGACACATTCAGCCTCTTAAATTTTTTGACATTCTCTTTGGCACAATGTCCGGAGGCTGTTTTACCATGAATCAACCGTCTTTGACAATGGATGTTCACAAAGTAAAACGATTTTTTAGATTACGCTTGTTTTTATGCTAAGAATCGGATAACGCTCCGAAAAATTTCGTTAACTATTACAAATTTATTCCTATATTTGCACCAAAATCCAATACAATATCATATATTCTATTAGATTATACGATTCGATATTCATTAAACATACAATATGCAAACAAACCAGGCGCTCGAACTTGCCGATAAATATGTGAACCGCACAGGGAAACATGTTTTTCTGACGGGCAAAGCAGGTACGGGAAAAACGACTTTTTTACACCATTTGCGTGAAAATTCACTCAAACGAATGATGATTGTAGCGCCTACCAGCGTAGCGGCCATCAATGCGCGGGGCGTTACCATTCATTCGTTTTTCCAACTGCCTTTCGGGCCTTTGCTGGGTATCGACCGACTGAAGCCTGAAAGGATGCATTTTAACCGGGAAAAAATCAACATCATCCGCAGCCTCGATTTGCTGGTTATCGACGAAATCAGTATGGTGCGCGCCGATTTACTGGATGCGGTCGATGCCGTCCTTCGCCGCTTCCGGACGCAAAGCAAACCCTTCGGCGGCGTGCAACTGTTGATGATCGGCGATCTGCAACAACTTTCGCCGGTGGTCAAAGAAGAGGAAAGCGAATTATTACGAGAACAGTACGATACTCCTTATTTTTTCAGCAGTAAAGCGCTGCGCGAAACCTCTTTCGAAACTATCGAACTGACGTACGTTTTCCGCCAGCAGGATGAATCGTTTATTGCAATCCTCAATAAAGTCCGTGAAAATTGCCTCGACAACGAATCGCTCAACCGGCTCAATGAACGCTACATCCCCAATTTCCAACCGGACGAGCGGGAAGGTTATATTTCGCTCTGTACCCACAATGCACAGGCGCAACGCATCAACGAAACAAAATTATCCGTTTTGCCCGGCCATGAACATCGCTTTAACGCCATCGTCAAAGGAAATTTCCCGGAATATTCTTACCCTACCGAATCGGAACTGTTGTTGAAAGAGAATGCTCAAGTGATGTTCGTAAAAAACGATTCTTCGCCCGAAAAACTGTTTTACAACGGCAAAATCGGAAAAATTACTCATATCGACGACAACGCCATCTTCGTCCTTTGCCCCGGCGAAGAAACCAGTATCGCCGTTACTCTTATGAAATGGGACAATGTGCGATACAGCCTCAACGAAGCTACTAACGAAATCAGCGAAATGGTCGAAGGCTCTTTCATTCAGTATCCGCTGAAACTGGCCTGGGCGATTACGATTCACAAAAGCCAGGGACTGACATTCGAACGGGCCATTATCGACGCCCAGTCTTCGTTCGCCTACGGACAGGTATATGTCGCCCTCAGCCGCTGTAAATCCCTGGAAGGAATGGTTTTGAGCACGCCCATCGAGAACCGCAGCATTATCAGCGACCAGACGCTCAGCGGGTTTATACAGACCCTCGTGCAAAACGCTCCCGACGAAACGCAGTTTCAATCGGCGCGAATTGCCTATCAGCACGACCTGTTATTCGATCTGTTCCGCTTTACCTCCTTTCGGAACCGCATTCTGTCTATCGAAAAACTTGTTAACGACAACAAGGAAAGTATTCCAATTTCCACGCAACAAATATTTAATCAACTCTTTCATCCTGTACAACAAGAGATTATTGAAGTGGCCGATAAATTCCACGTTCAAATCCATTCCTTTTTGTTACAGCAGCCCGACGTCGAAGAGAACGCCGTTCTTCAACAACGGATTGCCTCGGCCGCCGGTTATTTTTCCGAAAAAATGAAAGCCCTTATTCTCGACCGGATTGCCAAAGCCGATCTTGATCTCGACAATAAAGTAATAAAAAAACAGCTGAACAACGCCGTAAACCGCCTGGAACGCGACGCCCGCATAAAACACGAAACGTTGAACGCCTGCCTTTCCGGATTCCAAATCGACGTCCTGCTTAAGGCCAGAGCCGAAGCCAGTATCGAAAAAGAAAAACCGAAAGAAAGCCGCAAACAGGAACCGGCAGCGCCCGACGATGTTGCTCATCCAATCTTATTCAACCGGTTACGGAAGTGGCGCGCAACCAAAGCTACCAAAATGCACCTGCCGGCTTTCGGCGTTCTCAAGCAAAATGCGCTGTACGAACTGGCGAATTGCCTGCCCAAGGATGGAAAATCTCTGCAACAGATCTATGGAATCGGGCCAACGAAATACCGTCAATTCGGCATGGAAATCATAGAAATCATCCGCGAATATTGCGAAGAGCAGGGAATTTATTAACTTTGCGGCCTAAAACAATCAGCAATCATGGCATTACAATGCGGCATCGTGGGACTTCCCAACGTCGGGAAATCAACCCTTTTCAACTGTCTTTCCAGCGCCAAGGCGCAAGCGGCCAACTTCCCTTTTTGTACCATAGAACCAAACATCGGAGTAATTACCGTTCCCGACGAACGCCTCAACCAGTTGGCAAAACTTGTTCATCCGCAAAAGATTGTCCCCACTACGGTCGAAATTGTCGATATTGCCGGATTGGTCAAAGGCGCCAGTCAGGGCGAAGGATTGGGGAATAAATTTTTGGCCAATATCAGGGAAACGGACGCTATCCTGCACGTGCTGCGCTGTTTCGATGATGAAAATGTAACGCACGTGGACGGCTCTATTAACCCGGTGCGCGACAAGGAAATTATCGACTACGAACTGCAATTGAAAGACTTGGAAACCATCGAATCGCGCATCCACAAAGTGCAAAAACAGGCGCAAACCGGCGGCGACAAACAGGCTAAACTGCAATTGGAGGTGTTTTTGAAATATAAATCCGCGCTGCAACAGGGCAAAGCGGCGCGAACCGTGTTTCTCGAAACGAAAGATGAACAAAAAGCGGCGCACGACCTGTTTTTACTGACAAACAAGCCCATTCTTTACGTCTGCAATGTCGATGAAGCCTCCGCCCTATCGGGAAACAAATATACCGAAGCCGTTCGGGAAGCCATTCGCGAAGAAGGCGCCGGCTTATTGATTGTAGCCGCCAAAATCGAATCGGAAATCGCCGAACTGGAAACCTTCGACGAACGCGAACTCTTCTTATCGGAATTAGGATTGACCGAATCGGGCGTTAATCGCCTGATAAAAGCCGCCTATCAGTTGCTTGAGTTGGAAACGTTCCTCACAGCCGGCCCGCAGGAAGTCCGCGCATGGACCTATCGCAAAGGCAGTAAAGCGCCTCAATGCGCCGGCGTTATCCACACCGATTTCGAAAAAGGATTTATCCGCGCCGAAGTCATCAAATACGCCGATTACATCGCGATAGGTTCGGAAAACGCAGTCAAAGAAGCCGGGAAAATGAGTGTGGAAGGCAAAGAATATATCGTACAAGACGGCGATATTATGCACTTCCGGTTTAATGTGTAGTTTTTCATATCTTTTTTCTTTTGATTAGACAAAAGAATCCGGGCCAGCAAATGCGTTTCCGAAAGGCTATACAATTGAGGACGAGAGTAAAGTCGTACCTTTGCAAAAAAACAGTTCTATATAAATCAAGGAAACAAGCATTGATTATAACCACATTCTTCGACAGATTATTGCCGAAATACAATCTACGCGAGTTATTGTCGCCAAGCGTGTAAATGCTTCTGTGATGCAGATGTACTGGAATATTGGCAAACGCTTGTCGGAGGAGGAACTGGAAAAAGGTTACGGCGCCGGCGTTGACGAACGCTTATCATTTGACTTGAAAAATGACTTTCCGGATACGACCGGTTTTTATCTGCGTAACTTGTAGGACATGAAACGGTTTTATGAGTTTTACAGTCAAGAAGATGAAAAACTGCGACAAGCTGTGGCCGTTTTACCGCGATTACCGGTTGCCGTTTCCTGCCGACGAGTTAAAGGAATTGATAAGCAGGGAAAAGAAAGAAGCTGTGGAATAGAAAGAAGCAAACAGCAGCGGGCTGTTAATGTTATTCCTTTTTCTTTTCGATTTCTTCCCATTTCTCCCGGATATTTGCCTCTCCGGCGAAATAGTCCAATTGAGCAGCTTTGTCGAATATCTCGTAAGAGGGAACGAGGAAAATTTTATTCGAATCGGGATATTCGCACACGTCGTACCCGATAAAAATACTTATATCTAAATAAACACAGGGTTCTGCCGTATGATTGTACAACTGATGCGCTCCCGTTTCGCCCTTTTCAAAAAATATCAAATCGCCGCTCTCCACAATTTCCAATCCTTTGGGCGTTCTCAGCGTGGCAGAGCCGGAGATGAGCATAAACAACTCCTCCGCATACCTGTGAAAATGGTAAGCAAAAGCGTATTGACCCGGATTTAACTGCCGCAAGTCGAAGTTCAGGTTTTGAGGCTTCATCCCCGCCTTTGCGATAGAAACATCGGAGCATATCCGGAAGTTGTCTATCTTGTTCGGGTCTTCTTTGAATTCCCGTTGGGATGATTTGAAAATGGTTGCCATATTGTTCGTATTGTTATGGGGACAAAGGTAATAAAAATCAACCACTAACTATTCTGGTGCAATTGATAAAGAAAAAATTTTGATAGTTATAAAATCCATCGTATTTTTGTAGAAAATTTTCCTGTGTACGCACACGGTTGTTGTCTGGAAAAACACGAAGCAAATGGATAAGCATCATCAAAAAATACGGATTAAGGATATCGCCCTTTTGGCCGGCGTTTCGGAAGGAACGGTCGATCGCGTTATTCACCACCGGGGCGAAGTGTCGATGAAAAGCCAGGAAGCCGTCGATAAAGCGCTGAAAGAATTGAACTACTCGCCCAATTTGTTTGCCCGTTCCCTGGCGTCTAAAAAACATTATCGCTTTGTATGTCTGATACCCCGCCATCAAACGGAAGATTACTGGGAGGTGGTGGACAACAGTTTCGACGAGGCCGGCCGGGAATTTGAGAATCACAACGTATCTATCGAGAAAAAATATTTCGACCAGTGGGCGGTATCTTCGTTTGTCGAAGTGGCGGCCGGCGTTTTATCGAAAGCGCCGGACGCGGTTATTTTCCCGCCGGTTTTTCAAAAAGAAACGCTCGCCTTTACGGCCAGGTTGTCGGAACGTCATATCCCGTTTTCCTTCTTCGATTCCATGATGGAGTCTGCGGATTTCTTAACGTATTACGGGCAAAATTCGTTCCACAGCGGCTATCTGGCCGCTCATTTGTTGCTGACCGGCTTGCCTGCGAACGCTCAAGTGCTGGTAGCGCGCACCCAACGTCAGCAAGGAGTGTTTTCCAATCAAACCGCTAACCGCTACCAGGGATTTTTGAAATACATCGAAGATTACGGATTGCAGAAACGGTTGCACCCGATCGACCTTTTGCTGACGGATGACGACGCCTTCAACCAACTGCTGTTACGGAAAATCATCGCACAACACGGCACTATTCAGGCCGCCGTTACCTTTAACTCAAAAGTGTATCGACTGGTCGGCTATCTGGAAAACTTACACCCAACCGGCGTCCGCCTGTTGGGTTACGATTTATTGAAAAAAAACGCCGAGTACCTCAAACAGGGCGTCGTGTCGTACTTGATTGCGCAACGTCCCGAAAAGCAAGTCTATTGTTCGGTGCGCGATATGTGCCGAGAATTGATTTTCAAACAGTCGGTTACAAAAATCAACTACGTGCCGATCGACATTTTAATGAAAGAGAATATCGACTATTATATGAACTTTAAAGAATAAAAGTATGATTCTGGATGTATTGGAAAACACTGCCCGTTATGAAACGTTGAATCCCCGTTTCAAACAAGCTTTCGACTTTCTGAAAACGATCGATGGAGCGGCATTGCCGCTGGGCAAAATGGATTTGGATGGTAAAAATTTGTATGTCAACGTACAGGAAGTCGAAGGTAAAACGCCGGAAATCGCCCGGATGGAAACCCACGACGATTATATCGACATTCAGGTTCCGCTTTCCGCCACGGAAACCATGGGCTGGCTGGCGCGTAAAAACCTGAAACACCTAACGGAGGCTTACAATGCGGAAAAAGACATCGCTTTCTATGCCGACAAGACGGAAAACTTAATCCGCGTGCAACCCGGCGAATTTGCCGTTTTCTTCCCCGAAGACGGACATCAACCTTGCATCGGTCAGGGGAAAATCAAGAAAATAATCATCAAAGTAAGAATATAATCATGGAAAATCCGAATAGAAAAACAGTTGCAAACGCTCAACGGTATCCCGAACGCATCCTTCAGTTCGGCGAAGGCAATTTTCTCCGCGCTTTCGTGGACTGGATTGTTTACACGATGAATAAAGCGGTGAATTTCAATACCGGAGTCGTTGTCGTGCAACCGCTCCCGGTCGGAATGGTGGATCTGCTGAACGAGCAGGACGGCCTGTATCACCTGAATTTGCAAGGAATCGATCACGGACAAACCGTGGATAGCATCGAGTTGATCGACGTGGTAACGCGCGGCCTCAATCCGTATTCGCAGTTCGACGAATACCTGAAACTTGCGGAAAATCCGGACTTGCGGTTCGTGATTTCCAACACCACCGAAGCGGGAATCGCTTTCGATCCGGCTTGCCGCTTGGACGATCGCCCCGCCAAATCCTATCCGGGAAAACTGACGCAATTGCTCCATCACCGGTATCAAACCTTCAACGGCGCTGCCGGTAAGGGCTGGATTATTTTCCCCTGCGAATTGATTTTCCATAATGGCGACGAATTGAAAAAATGTATCCGCCAATACATCGACCTGTGGCAGTTGGGCGAAGATTTCCGTCAATGGTTCGATACGGCTTGTGGCGTGTATAGCACGCTGGTCGATCGGATTGTGCCGGGTTTCCCCAAAGATACCATCGAAGAAATACGCCACCGTATCCGGTACAACGACCGGCTGGTGGTGAAAGCCGAGATTTTCCATCTGTGGGTCATCGAAGCGCCGGAATCGGTAGCCGCGGAGTTCCCGGCCGGAAAAGCCGGTCTGAACGTATTGTTCGTTCCAAGCGAAAAACCCTATCACGAACGGAAAGTTACGTTGCTGAACGGGCCGCACACCGTATTATCGCCCGTCGGCTACCTGTCCGGTCTGGATACCGTGCGCGAATGTGTGGAAGATGCAACGATTGGGAAATTTGTCCATCAAGTAATGTACAACGAATTGTTGCCAACCTTGGATTTACCGAAAAAAGAATTGGAACAATATGCCGGCGACGTGCTCGACCGCTTCCGCAATCCTTTTGTCAAGCATTTTGTTACCAGTATTATGCTCAATTCGTTTCCGAAATACAAGACGCGCGATTTGCCCGGATTGAAGATTTATCTGGAACGAACCGGTCATTTACCTGCCGGTTTGGTACTCGGATTAGCCGCTATTATCACCTATTACAAAGGAGGCAAACGCGGTAATGACGAAATCGTACCCAACGATGATAAAGCCATCCTCGACTTATTGACTGCGCTTTGGAAGACGAACGATGTGGCGCAAGTAGCTCAAGGCGTTCTGTCCGCCGAATTTATCTGGGGCGAAGACTTGAACCAAATACCGGGATTGACGGAAAAGCTTACGGGGTATTTACAATCCATCCAAACGAAAGGGATGAAGGAAACCGTATTGTATGAAATACATTAAAATCAATCCGGCCGATAACGTAGCCGTAGCGCTGACCGATTTACATTCGGGCGAATCCATCGCCACCGGCGATTCGACGATTACGCTTGTTTCGGAGGTTCCCGCCGGACACAAATTTGCATTGGAAGCCATTCCGGAAAGCGGCGATGTTGTCAAATACGGATATCCCATCGGGTATGCCCGTCAGGCGATTGCCGCCGGCGAATGGATCAACGAAAAAACCATTAAAACCCATTTGTCCGGTTTGCTGGATTACGAATACCATCCGCAAGACGTTCAATTAACGATTCCGAACCGGCATTTGACATTCAAAGGCTATCGGCGAACGAACGGCGAAGCAGGCGTCCGCAACGAAATCTGGATCATTCCCACCGTCGGGTGCGTCAATGGAATTGTAACTGCGCTGGCCGAACGGTTGCGCCAAGAAACTCAAGCCAAAGGAGTGGACGCCATTGTGGCTTATCCGCACAATTACGGCTGTTCGCAGTTGGGTGACGACCACGAAAACACCCGGAAAATATTGCGCGATATGGTACGGCATCCCAATGCCGGCGGCGTATTGATTGTGGGTTTAGGTTGCGAAAACAACCAGTTAAGCGCTTTCCGGGAAATGCTGGGCGACTACGATCCCGCCCGCGTCCGCTTTATCGAAACCCAGAAAGTTGCGGACGAACTGGAAGAAGGCATGACGCTGTTGCGGGAAATCTACGACGTCGCTTCTCAGGATATTCGGGAAGACCTGCCGGTTTCCGAACTGAAAATCGGATTGAAATGCGGCGGATCGGACGGTTTTTCCGGCATCACCGCCAATCCCTTGTTGGGCGTATTTTCCGATTTCCTGATTGCTCAGGGCGGCAGTACGGTGCTGACCGAAGTTCCGGAAATGTTCGGCGCCGAAACTCTTTTGATGAATCGTTGCATCAACGAAGCGGTATTCGACAAAACGGTGCATCTGATCAATGATTTCAAGGATTATTTTATGCAAAACAATCAGCCGGTGTACGAAAATCCTTCCCCCGGCAACAAAGCCGGCGGCATTTCCACATTGGAAGAAAAATCGTTGGGATGTACTCAAAAATGCGGCCAATCGTTGGTGCAAGACGTATTAAAATATGGCGATCGTATCCAAACCAAAGGATTGAATCTGCTGAGCGCTCCGGGAAACGATTTGGTGGCGGCAACGGCTTTGGCGGCATCCGGTTGCCACATCGTGCTGTTTACTACCGGACGCGGAACGCCTTTCGGCACCTTTGTTCCAACGGTCAAGGTTTCGACCCACTCGGATTTGTATCGACGAAAACCGGGATGGATCGATTTCAATGCCGGTACCATCGTCGAAAATGAAACCCTTGATGCTGTGAAGGAAAAATTCATTAACTTTGTCCTTCAAGTAGCAAGCGGAAATGAGGTGAATAACGAGAAAAAAGGGTTTCGGGAAATCGCCATTTTCAAAACAGGAGTTACTTTATAAAACGATAAACGGATGAAACGAAGCCTGATTTTTGTCAAACTGCCCCACTTCCATCACCGCGCAGATGCTGCGCCAAACGGAGGAACGAATGATTCCCGCCGAATTTTCACATTTCGGAAACCGGAACGAAATAATTCGATCGATTTTTCACATTCCCGAAGTCGGGAACGAAAGAATCCCAACGAATTTTCACATTCCCGGAGTCGGGAACGAATGATTTCGATCGATTTTTCACATTCTCGGAGTCGGGAACGAATGTTTTCGACCGAATTTTCACATTTCCGGAATCGGGAACGAATGATTTCGATCGATTTTTCACATTCCCGGAATCGGGAACGAATGATTTCGATCGAATTTTCACATTCCCGGAATCGGGAACGAATAATTTCGATCGAATTTTCACATTCCCGGAATCGGGAACGAAAGAATTCGATCGAATTTTCACATTCCCGGAACCGGGAACGAATGATTTCGACCGATTTTTCACATTCCCGAACACGGGAACGAATGATTCCCGTCGATTTTTCACATTAATGAATTAAAAAACAAATTATTTTACGTATGAAAACAAATTATGAATTACGCTATGCAGCGCATCCGGAAGATGTAAAGCAGTACGATACCGCTCGATTACGGAAAGAGCATTTGATTGAAACGCTGTTTACTTCCGACGAAGTGAATCTGGTTTATACGCTCTACGACCGCTTGATTGTGGGCGGAGCTATGCCCGTCAAAGAAAAACTCCTTCTGGAAACCATCGATCCCCTGAAATCGACGCACTTCCTTTCGCGCCGCGAAATAGGGATCTACAACGTAGGAGGCCCCGGAAAAGTGGTAGTAGATAATACTCCTTTCGATTTGAATTACAAAGAAGCCCTGTATATAGGCTCCGGCGACCGGCGCGTGGTGTTTGAGAGTTCAGATCCGGCCTATCCGGCGAAATTCTATTTCAATTCGGCCACGGCTCATCGCAACTATCCCGACAAGAAAGTAACGAAAGCCGATGCGGTTGTTGCGGAAATGGGTTCGTTGGAAGGATCCAATCATCGGAATATCAATAAAATGCTTGTTTCGCAAGTATTACCGACCTGCCAGTTGCAAATGGGGATGACCGAACTCCTTCCCGGAAGCGTTTGGAATACCATGCCGGCGCATATTCACAGTCGGCGCATGGAAGCCTATTTCTATTTTGAAGTGCCCGAAGGTCAGGCCGTTTGCCATTTCATGGGCGAACCGACGGAAACCCGCCATATCTGGATGAAAGGCGATCAAGCGGTTATATCTCCGCAATGGTCGATCCATTCGGCGGCGGCGACCCGCAACTATACGTTTATCTGGGGAATGGCCGGCGAGAATCTGGATTACGGCGATCAAGACTTTTTCAAAGAAACAGACTTAAAATAAAAAATATGAACAATCCTTTTGATTTAACAGGAAAAATAGCTTGGATAACAGGCGCTTCCTACGGTATTGGTTTTGCCATTGCATCGGCGTATGCCCAAAATGGCGCAAAAATTGTCTTCAACGATTTGAAACCCGAATTTGTAGAAAAAGGCTTGGCCGCTTACCGGGCGGCCGGCATCGACGCTAAAGGTTACGTGTGCGATGTAACTAATGAAGAACAGGTAAATGCGTTGGTCAAACAAATCGAATCGGAAGTAGGAGTCGTTGATATTCTGGTTAATAACGCCGGAATCATCAAACGCATCCCGATGATTGAGATGAGCGCCGCCGAGTTTCGTCAAGTCATTGACGTCGATTTGAATGCGCCGTTTATTGTTTCCAAAGCGGTTATTCCGGGTATGATCCGGAAAGGCGGCGGGAAAATCATCAATATTTGTTCGATGATGAGCGAATTAGGCCGCGAAACCGTATCGGCTTATGCGGCAGCCAAAGGCGGCTTGAAAATGCTTACCCGCAACATTGCTTCCGAATACGGCGAATACAATATCCAATGCAACGGCATCGGCCCCGGATACATCGCTACGCCTCAAACGGCGCCCTTACGCGAACGGCAACCCGACGGTTCCCGTCATCCATTCGATTCGTTCATCATTGCCAAAACGCCGGCTGCCCGTTGGGGAACGTCGGAAGATTTGCAAGGACCGGCGGTGTTTCTCGCTTCTTCGGCTTCGGATTTTGTGAACGGACATGTATTGTATGTCGATGGCGGTATTCTGGCGTATATTGGAAAACAACCGTAAAAAAATAATTACAAAAATGAAAAACATTCTTTTCTTATTCTCCTTTCTGCTGTTGGCTTCCTGTACGAAGTCCGTAGAAATTACAGTAGAAAATGCGTTGGATTTCGACCGTAACGGCGAAATCGTAGAAATTACAACGGCCGGCTTGCCGGTCGATCTGGCGAATAAAACATACGTTTTGAAAGATGCGCAAGGACAGGGAATCGGCTATCAAATCCTGTCGGACAGGCAAACGCTGATTTTCCAAGCCAACGTTCCTGCCAACGCTTCGGTAACTTACACCTTGAAAGAAGGCAAACCGGCGCTGGTAGAAAAACGCACCCATGCCCGTCTGGTACCCGAACGTTTCGACGATTGGGCTTTTGAAAACGACTTCGCGGCTTATCGGATGTATGGCGCCGCATTGGAAAAACAACCCAACCAGCATCCGAGCAACGGCGTGGATATTTGGATGAAATACAAAGACACGCCCGTGATGGACAGCATTTACGCCGCACGCGACAGCAAATCGTATCACGAGGATAACGGTTTGGGCGGCTTCGACTGCTACGATGTGGGCTATACATTAGGCGCCGGAGGGATCAATCCTTATTTGGATGGAAAAATTTGGATGGGCGACGGTTTCGATCATTCCCGTATCGTCGAATCGGGCGCTTTGCGGTCGGTATTTACGCTCGAATACGACACTTTGCTCGTGAACGGGAATAATTACGCCGAAACATATACCGTTACGGTGGATGCCGGAAGTCCCTTGCTCAAAGCGGCGGTTACATTCAAAGGACTTGAACAGCCGATGCAACTGGCCGCCGGAATTTATATGCACGGCGATAGCGTCAATACCATTTACGATTCGGAAAACAAATTGCTTACGTTTACAAAAAACGCCGTTACCAACAAAAGAGTTCCACAAAAACAGACATTTATCAGCGTGTATTTGCCTGCGGCAAGCGGTGCGCCGTTTGTATTGGACAAACAGTTTGCGATTGCTTCCGATTACAAGGTGGGCGACGAATTGACTTATTATTTCGGCGGCGTTTGGAGCGGCTGGAAGTTCACAACGGAACAGGAATGGCAATCCGCTTTAGCGCAATGGGTGCAGGCAAAGCAAAATCCGTTGAAAGTAAATGTAATAACAAAGTAGAGATATGGCAAAAAAAATAATAACCCTGGGCGAAATCATGCTTCGCCTTTCTACTCCGGGCAACGCCCGTTTCGTTCAATCGGACGTCTTCGATGTCGTATATGGCGGCGGCGAAGCCAATGTAGCCGTCAGTTGCGCCAACTATGGACACGACGCCTATTTGGTAACCAAACTGCCCAAACACGAAATCGGACAATCGGCCGTCAATGCTTTGCGGAAATACGGCGTGAAAACCGATTTCATTGCACGGGGCGGCGATCGCGTAGGGATTTATTACTTGGAAACCGGCGCCTCCATGCGTCCAAGCAAAGTCATTTACGACCGGGCACATTCGGCCATCGCCGAAGCCGGTCCTGCCGATTTCGATTTCGACGCTATCATGAACGGCGCCGACTGGTTCCATTGGTCGGGCATTACGCCGGCGATTTCCGACCAAGCGGCCGAGTTGACCCAATTAGCGTGCGCAGCGGCTAAACGCCACGGCGTTACGGTTTCGGTGGATTTGAATTTCCGCAAAAAACTCTGGACAAAAGAAAAAGCCCAATCCATCATGCGCCCGCTGATGCAATATGTGGACGTCTGCATCGGCAACGAAGAAGACGCCGAACTTTGCCTCGGATTCAAACCCGACGCCGATGTAACGGCCGGACATACCGACGCCGAAGGCTACAAAGGGATTTTCATCCAAATGGCTAAAGAATTTGGATTCAAATACGTGATTTCCACCTTGCGCGAATCGTTTTCCGCTACGCATAACGGCTGGAAAGCGATGATTTACAACGGAAAAGATTTTTATACGTCCAAACGCTACGATATCAATCCGATTATTGATCGGGTAGGGGGCGGCGATGCGTTTTCCGGCGGCGTCATTCACGGTTTGCTGACGAAACCCACTCAAGGCGAAGCGCTGGAATTTGCTGTGGCCGCTTCGGCATTGAAACACACGGTTAACGGCGATTTCAATCTGGTATCCATCGACGAAGTAGAAACTTTAGCCGGCGGCGACGCCAGCGGACGGGTTCAGAGATAAAAAACTTAATACATTAAATATCATGACAAAACAAAACAAAATGACGAACTACAGATGGATGATTTGCGCCATGCTGTTTTTCGCAACCATGGTGAATTATCTGGATAGACAAGTTTTATCTCTCACTTGGAAAGACTTTATTTCGCCGGAATTTCACTGGACAAACGACGATTACGGAAACATCACATCGTTGTTTTCCCTCTTCTACGCAATCTGTATGTTATTTGCCGGTCGAATTGTCGATTGGCTGGATACGAAAAAAGGATTCCTGTGGGCGATCGGCGTATGGTCGTTCGGCGCGGTGCTTCATGCGTTTTGCGGGATTGCCACATCCGGTATTACCACCGGTAGTTGGCTGGTAGGCTTTGAAGGCGCACGGCAAGCCATTGCAACGGTCGGAGATGTGGGAACCGTAATGAATGTAAGCGTTACCTTGTTTATTTTTGCGCGCTTCGTGTTGGCATTGGGCGAAGCGGGAAACTTCCCCGCAGCGATTAAAGCGACCGCCGAATATTTTCCCAAAAAAGACCGCGCTTTTTCCACGAGTGTTTTCAATGCCGGCTCTACCATTGGCGCCTTGGCTGCTCCGCTGACCATTCCCGACATCGCCAAACATTTTGGTTGGGAAATGGCGTTCATCATTATCGGCGCGCTGGGATTTATCTGGATGGGATTTTGGGTGTTTATTTACAAAAAGCCGGAAGTCCATCCGAAAGTCAACAAAGCGGAGTTGGATTATATTCAACAAGATAAAGAATCAGCCGGTAGCGTGGAAGAAAAAAGACAATCGCGCAAGTTATCGTTCCTCGATTGTTTCAAATTCAAACAGACTTGGGCGTTTGCTTTCGGCAAATTTATGACCGATGGCGTGTGGTGGTTTTATCTGTTCTGGATGCCGGCCTATTTGAGCGACGTTTACGGGTTCAAATCATCGATGATTGAGTCAAAAGTGGCCATCTTTGTTATCTATGCCATTGTCATGCTTTCGTTGTACGGCGGAAAATTACCGACGATTATTATCAATAAAACGGGTAAAGACCCGTATGCCGCCCGTATGCAAGCCATGCTGATATTTGCGTTTTTCCCGCTGTTAGCTTTGCTGGCGCAACCGTTAGGCGGATATTCCTATTGGATTCCGGTTATTATTATCGGTATTGCCGGAGCGGCGCACCAATCGTGGTCGGCCAATATCTTCTCGACGGTGGGCGACATGTTTCCGAAGTCGGCGATTGCCACGGTTACGGGTATCGGCGGGATGGCCGGCGGCATCGGCTCGGTTCTTATTAACAAAGGATCGGGTATGTTGTTCGATTATACTCAAAATACTCAAATGGAATTATGGGGATTTAAGGGCATTGATACGGGCTATATGATTATTTTCTCTATTTGCGCCGTGGCTTACCTCATCGGCTGGATTGTGATGAAATCGTTGGTGCCTAATTATAAACCGATTTAAGATGAAACAGTATTTAATTGTGTTGTTAACCCTTGCGGGTTTATGCAGTTGTTCCAACACCGTCAAGGAAACGAAAAATTACATTCGCATGACGGATTCGGAAATCCAACGCAATCCCGAATCGTGGATGCTCGATTTTTCCAAAGCGCCCAAATGGAATTATTGCCACGGATTGGTTTTGTCGGCCATTCAACAAGCGTATGAAAAGACGGGAGATAAAACGTATTTCGATTATATCCAAAGTTATGCCGATACCATGCTTTTAGACAACGGTAATCAGATCCGGACGTATGATCCGGCAGGGTATAACATCGACATGATTAATTCCGGGAAATTCCTGTTTGCTTTGTATAAGGAAACCGGCGACGAGAAGTACAAAAATGCCCTGACCTTGTTGCGCAACCAGATGCTGACCCATCCCCGAACGGCGGAAGGCGGTTTTTGGCACAAACAAATTTATCCTTACCAGTTATGGTTGGATGGCGTTTATATGGCGTCGCCTTTCTTAGCTCAGTACGCCCAAACGTTCGACGAACCGGCGTTGTTTGACGAAGTAGCGCATCAGGTTATCTTAGTTGCGAAAAGGACTTACAGTCCTGAAACCGGTTTGTATTACCACGGTTGGGACGAGAAGCGGGAACAAATCTGGGCAAATCCCGAAACCGGTTTGTCGCCCAATTTTTGGTCGCGAAGTATGGGTTGGTATGCCATGGCGCTGGTGGACGTCTTGGATTTCCTGCCGGAAAATCATCCGAAACGTCCCGAAATCATTCAAATAGCGCAAGGTCTGGCCGCCGCATTGGAAAAATATCGCGATCCGGCAACGGGGATGTGGTATCAGGTAACCGATAAAGCGAACGAACCGGGAAATTATTTGGAATCGACCGGTTCCATTATGTTTATCTATTTCTGGGCCAAAGGCGCACAAAAAGGCTATCTGGATAGCGGCTACTTAGAAAAAGGTCAAACCGCTTACGACTCATTCGTCCAAACGTTTATCGTGGAAAATCCCGACCGGACGATTCGGGTAACCGGTTGTTGCTCGGTGGCCGGATTAGGCGGGAAAGACAATCGCGACGGCAGTTTTCAGTACTATATTTCCGAACCGGTGCGCGACAACGATCCGAAAGCAACCGGTCCGTTCATCATGGCCAGCTTGTTATTGGACAAATAAAAAATGAGTAAACAAATAGAGTACCGGGGTATGATTACAAAGGTTTACCCCGGCATCTTACAAATAGAAATCCACGACGAAACGGCTTGCGACGCCTGTTCCGCACAAAAATCGTGCTGTATGTCCGGCGCAAGGGAAAAGCGGATTGAAATTCCGTTTACTTCCGGCAACTATCATCCGGGAGATAAGGTAACCGTAACAGGAAAACGTTCGATGGGAGCATGGGCAACGCTTATCGCGTTTATTGTGCCATTGATTTTGATTCTTGTCGCGTTGTTAGCGGCTTCTTCCAGGGGAGTCGGCGAGCGGCAGGCGGCAATGATTAGCCTTTCGGTTGTGGTTATATATTATCTCGGAATATATTTTTTCCGGAACAAATTCAAGCAAACATTTACTTTTACGATTCAATAAACCATGATGGAGTTTCTTTTACCTGCCGTAATTGCTTTAGGAGGGATGGGCATTCTCAGCGCCATTATCCTGTATTTCGTTTCCAAAAAGTTTGAAGTACAGGAAGACCCCAGGATTGCGGAAATATACGCCCTGTTGCCGGCAGCCAACTGCGGAGGCTGCGGCCATCCCGGCTGTTCGGGATTTGCCGTTGCCTGCACAAAAGCGTCCACACTGGAAGGCCTCTTGTGTCCCGTGGGAGGAGCGGAAACCATGAATCGCATTGCCGCGATTCTGGGACAAAGCGCCGTTGTCTGCGAACCTGCGATTGCCGTAGTGCATTGCAACGGAAGTTGCGAAAACCGGGCGCGTACAAATATTTATGACGGGACCAACCGTTGCGCCGTAGCCTCCGCCTTGTATAGCGGCGAAACCGGTTGCTCTTACGGTTGCTTGGGTTGGGGCGATTGCGTAACCGTTTGTCAATTCACTGCGATCCGTATTAATCCCGAAACGCAACTGCCGGAAGTCGATGAAACGAAGTGCACCGCTTGCGGAGCCTGCGTCAAAGCCTGCCCCAAACAGTTGATTCAGTTGCGGAAAAAAGGGCTTGACTCTCATCGGATTTATGTGGGATGCCGGAACAAGGACAAGGGAGCCGTTGCCCGAAAAGCTTGCAGCGTAGCGTGCATCGGCTGTTCCAAATGTCAGAAAACCTGTGAATTTGGGGCGATTGTGGTGATGGATAATTTAGCATTTATCAATGATACCCAATGTACTTTATGTGGAAAATGCGTACGCGAATGTCCTACCGCGTCGATTGTTGAACATCTAAAAAACGAAATAGCATCATGTTGAAAACTTTTCGCATCGGAGGCGTCCATGCGCCGGAAAATAAACTCTCGGCCGGCGAATGGCCGGTAACGCTTCCCTTGCCCGAACAAGTGATTATTCCTTTATCGCAACACATCGGAGCGCCTGCTAAACCATTGGTCTCCAAAGGCGATGAAGTGAAAACCGGCGCTTTGATTGCGGAAGCGGCAGGGTTTGTTTCGGCCAATATTCATTCTTCCGTATCGGGCGTAGTGGTTAAGATCGACGAAGTGGTCGATGCC
>JAITAH010000162.1 GCA_031284225.1 Dysgonamonadaceae bacterium
GCTGATTGCATGTATTACAAATTATTCAATAACAATTAAAAACGAGAAGATCATGAAATTTGAATTAGTAAAGCTTCCGTACGCTACCGATGCGTTGGAGCCGATTATCGGAAAACAAACCATTGAGTTTCATCATGGTAAACATCTGCAAACCTATGTAAACAACTTGAATAATCTTATTCAGGGAACCAAGTTCGAAAATGCAGACCTCGAAACGATTGTCCGGGAATCGGATGGCGTTATTTTTAACAATGCCGGTCAGGTATTGAATCACAATCTCTATTTTACCCAATTCTCGCCCGACGGAGGCGGAAAACCGTTCGGTAAACTCGCGGCCGCTATCGACGCCGCTTGGGGTTATTTTGAAAATTTTCAAAAAGAATTTGAAATCGCCGGCGTCGGTTTATTCGGATCGGGATGGGCTTGGTTAGCTGCCGACAAAGGCGGTAAGTTGTTGATTGTCAAAGAAGCTAACGGCGGTAATCCGGTCGTCAAAGGATTAAAGCCGCTGTTGGGTTTCGATGTGTGGGAACATGCTTACTACCTCGATTATCAGAATCGCCGCGCCGACCACCTCAAAGAATTGTGGAAAATCGTTGACTGGAAAGTCGTAGAAGCCCGCTACTAACCGGCTTGCTGCTTCTGCATCTGTTCCAAAACAATAGCGTCGATAACCGCTACCGTGGTGATGTTCACAATATCGCGGACGGAACTTTCAATGTCGGTGAAATGAATCGGTTTTTTCAATCCCATCTGAATAGGACCGATCATTTCGCCGACTTCCATTTCCTGCAACAGCTTCTGAGCAATATTGGCCGAACTTAAATTTGGAAATATCAACGTATTCACATCTTTCCCAAACAAACGGCTGAACGGATATTTGCGATCGCGCAACAATTTGTTCAGCGCAAAACTGACTTGCATCTCGCCGTCGATGGCCAAATCGGGATAGGTTTCCTGCATCCATCGAACAACTTCATGAATACTTGCCGGACTGCCTTCGGGATCCGAACCGAAATTGGAATACGAAATAGCCGCTATCACCGGTTCATGAGCGAAAAACCGCACCGTATGGGTGGCTAATTTCGCAATATCAATGATATTTTCGGTCGATGGATGACGGTTAATCAACGTGTCCGCAAAAAAATACGTCCCTTTTTGGGAAGTCAGGATGTGCATGGCGCCGAACGTATTGTAACCTTCCCGTATGCCAATCACTTCTTTGGCTACCTTAATCGTATTGGAATATTTCGTGTAAACGCCGGTGATGAAGGCATCCGCTTCGCCGGTTTCGACCATCATCATGCCGAAATAGTTGCGTTCAAACATTTTATCCATTGCTTCGTCGAACGTTGCGCCTTCCCGGGCGCGTTTTTTTGCCAGCAGTTCGGCATAACGCAGCCGGCGTTCGGCTTCGCAATCGTGGCGCAGGTTAACGATTTCGATTCCTTCGAGGTCGATATGATGTTGAGCCGCCAATTTCTGAATCCGTTCGTCGTTGCCCAATAAAATTGGATAGGCAATTTTTTCGTCCCGCACCTGAGCGGCGGCTTTCAGCATGTTTTCATGTCCGCCTTCGGCAAATACCACCCGTTTGGGACTTTTGACGGCCATATCGGTTAATTCCCGGATCAGTTTATTGTCATAACCCATCAAATCGCGCAAATGGTCTTCGTAAGCGTCCCAATCGGTAATCGTCTTTTTAGCTACCCCCGATTGAATGGCGGCTTTGGCTACAGCCGTCGAAACGCAAGTCAACAAACGGGGATCCATGGGCTTGGGGATGATGTATTCCCGGCTGAAAGACAGTTGGGAAAGGCCATAAGCGGCATTGACCACATCGGGCACCGCCTCTTTCGCCAAATGAGCAATCGCATGAACGGCCGCCAATTTCATGGCTTCGTTGATGGCCGTAGCCCGCGTATCTAAAGCGCCCCGAAAAATATAGGGAAATCCCAGTACGTTATTGACCTGATTCGGATAATCCGAGCGGCCGGTGGCAAAAATCAAATCGGGACGCGAAGCTTTGGCTTTTTCGTACGATATTTCCGGGTTCGGATTGGCTAATGCAAAAACGATCGGATCGTTTGCCATGCTTTGCACCATTTCCGGCGTCAGAACGTCGGCCACCGATAAGCCCAGAAAAACGTCGGCGCCCGTCATTGCTTCTTCCAGCGTATTTACTTCGCGGGTAGTGGCAAAAAACGCTTTTTCCGGCGTCAGGTTCTGCCGGCGGACGGAGATAACGCCTTTGCTGTCGCACATCACAATATTTTCTTTCCGTGCCCCCAAAGACATATACAAACGGGTGCAAGAGCTGGCCGACGCGCCGGCGCCATTGACGACAATTTTCACATCCCCGATTTTCTTTCCGGTCAGTTCCAGAGCGTTGACCAAACCGGCCGAGGAAATAATCGCCGTGCCGTGCTGATCGTCGTGCATAACCGGAATATCCAATTCTTCTTTCAGCCGGCGTTCAATTTCAAAACATTCGGGCGCTTTGATGTCTTCCAGATTGATTCCGCCGAACGTGGGCGCGATGGCTTTTACGGCTGCTACAAATTTATCGACGTCTTTTTCATTGACTTCGATATCGAACACATCTATTCCGGCAAAGATCTTGAAGAGTAAGCCTTTTCCTTCCATCACCGGTTTTCCGGCCAGAGCGCCGATGTCGCCCAATCCCAAAACGGCGGTACCGTTGGATATGACTGCGACCAAATTTCCCTTCGCTGTATAATCGTAAGCAGTTTCCGAATTTTTCTCAATTTCCAGACAAGGCTCGGCCACTCCCGGCGAGTAGGCCAGCGATAAATCGTATTGCGTACTGTGGGGTTTTGTTGGAACAACTTCTATTTT
>JAITAH010000170.1 GCA_031284225.1 Dysgonamonadaceae bacterium
TTTTTCCCATCCTGCGAAAACCTTTCTGCGACGCCGTCGGGTTTTCCGTTTTTCATTACAGCATGGGTTTTGACCGTTTTCCCGTCGGTGTAGTATTCGATTACTTCGCCATGCAACAGGCCGTCGGAATAATGTTTGACTTCGGTCAATACATTATCGCGGTAATACTCCCATTTGCCTGTGGCATAGCCTTTGGCAAACTGCGCGTTCATGTATTCGGTCGTATAACCGGTAATGATACGCATCTTTCCGTCCATCGGCTTTTTTTTGTTGTTGGCCGTCGTGGCATACAATCGCCCGTCCCCAAGATTAGTCATCCTGATATCCGACAAATTAACCGGCTGCTGTCCGCAAACGACGGTAACGGAAACAAATAGACACAATAATAAAATCAACCTTTTCATACTCAAATGATTAAACCCTGTTAACACGATGCGCCGAACCATCAAGCATCGACACCTTGCCTGCAACCTCGTTTTTCGGGGCGCCGGTTGCCGTTTGCCCGCTGTTTGTCTTCGTTTCCATCTTCTTCGTATGTATTATTATATGTTGCAAAGTTAGCATAAAATCCTCAATTATACGCAAACGGATAAAAATAGACAAAAGACAGAAGAAGATAGAGCCAGACTTATAAGAAGGGAAGATGTCTTTTTAATCTTCTCTGTCTCGATAGTCCAATACATTCCCATCGGAATTTTTACTTTTTCTATTTCAATTTCTATAAATTCTAACTATATTTGTTCCCGATTTTAATCATCATAAATACAATGTAATATGAATATCCGGTTTTTATCTTTTTTACTGCTTTTTCCGTTACTGATGGGCGGATGCAAAAAAAGCGCAGCGCCGTCAACCGCATCCGGCGCCGTATTGAATATCCTTGTCGATTACGAGAAACAGCCGGGTCCCGGCGGTAATCAATGGGCAGTGTGGGTGGAAGACAGCGCCGAACGCATCGTCAAAACCCTGTATGTTACCCGATTTACGGCCGATGGCGGCTATGTTCCCCGTCCGGCCTGCACCCCGCTGTGGGTCAAGAAAGCGTTGCCGGGCGATTTATCGCAGGAAGCCATTGACGCTTTTTCCGGCGCAACCCCCTCTTCCGGCCTGCAAACCTACGAGTGGAACATTACGGACGACGGCAATCGCCCGCTCGAAAACGGCGCTTACACGCTCATGGTAGAAGCTACGCTCTACGGCGAAAGCGAAGTGATTTACAAAACGCCTGTTACCGTCGGCAATCAGGAATGGACGATCGATCTCGAACCGTTTTATACGTCGGCCGATACCATTAACAAAAACATGATCCGGTCGGTGCGTGCAGAATACAGGCTGGGAAGCCATTAAGCGCAATGAAAATTCAAATGTGGGTGGTCGGAAAAACCACCCAACATTTTGTTGCAGAGGGACTCGCCGAGTTTTTCGGACGAATCGGGCATTACCTTCCATTTGAAATGCAGACGATCCCCGGCGTCAAAAACGCGAAAAACCTTTCGCCCGAACAGGTGAAAGAAAAAGAAGGCGAAAACATTCTGAAACTGATTCAGCCGGGCGATTGTATCGTTTTACTCGACGAACACGGGAAAGAACTTTCTTCCTTGCAGTTGGCGGAATATCTGGAACGAAAAACGCATACCGTATCCAAATCCTTAGTTTTCATTGTTGGAGGCGCTTACGGATTTTCACCCAAAGCGCTGGCGGCGGCGCAGGAAAAAATATCCCTCTCGAAAATGACATTCTCCCACCAATTGATCCGGTTGATTTTTGCGGAACAGCTCTACCGCGCGTTAACTATCATTAACAATGAACCTTATCATCACGAATGATTCCGGCGGGCGCGCGACAGGGAATCTTCAATTTCGGTAAAATAGTTGCAGCAGGCGGTCAATCCGCAGGATTCACATTTCGGTTTACGGGCGAGGCATACATAGCGTCCGTGCAGAATCAGCCAATGATGAGCCACCGACCACAATCGCCGGGGAATATGTCGCGTCAGTTCTTTTTCGGTTTCCAGAGGCGTTTTGGAATGATCGGTCAAACCGATGCGGTTCGCGACCCGGAACACATGGGTATCTACCGCTAAGGCGGGGATTTCAAAGGCTACCGAAGCGATAACGTTAGCGGTTTTCTTGCCCACGCCCGGCAGGCGCATCAGCGCTTCGATGGAATCCGGGACCTTCCCGTGATAGTCCGTTACCAGCATCCTGGCCATTTCCACCAAATGGCGGGCTTTGTTATTGGGATACGAAACGCTTTTAATGTATTCATAAACAGCATCTTTATTGGAAACGGCGAGCGCCTCCGGCGTGGGAAACGCTTCAAACAGGGAAGGAGTAATCAGATTGACCCGCTTGTCCGTACATTGAGCCGCCAAAATAACGGAAATCAACAACTGGAAAGGATCGTGATAATGCAACTCTGTCCGCGCCTCCGGCATATTCTGTTCAAACCAGGCAATGACGCGACTGTATCTGTCTTTTCGGTTCATCGATCAGGTAGCGGATTCAAATTGCCGCAGGAAGCGCACATCGTTCTCGGAAAACAGCCGCAAATCTTTCACCTGATATTTCAGGTTGGTAATCCGTTCAATGCCCATCCCCAGAGCGTAACCGGAAAACGTCCGGGAATCGATACCGCAATTTTCCAGCACATTCGGATCGACCATTCCGCAGCCCAGAATCTCCACCCAGCCGGTATGTTTGCAGAACGGGCAACCTTTTCCGCCGCACAAATTGCAGCTGATATCCATTTCGGCGCTGGGTTCCGTAAACGGGAAAAAAGACGGACGCAACCGAATTTTGGTTTCCGGACCGAACATTTCCTTGGCAAAGAACAGCAATACTTGCTTCAAATCGGCGAAAGAAACCTCTTTGTCGATATACAACGCTTCTACCTGATGAAAAAAGCAATGCGCCCGGTAGGAAATGGCTTCGTTCCGGTACACCCTTCCCGGACAAATAATGCGGATGGGCGGTTGTGTTTTCTCCATCACCCGCGTTTGCACCGACGAAGTATGCGTCCGAAGTAAAATATCGGCGCCGTGCAGCACAAAAAAAGTATCCTGCATATCGCGCGCCGGATGGTCGGGCGCAAAATTGAGGGACGAAAACACGTGCCAGTCGTCTTCAATTTCAGGGCCTTCGGCAATCGAGAAGCCCAAGCGTCCGAAAATATCGCAAATTTCCTTTTTGATGATGGACAGCGGATGGCGGGTTCCTACCTGATAAGGATAGGAGGTGCGCGTTAAATCAAGGCTTTCTTCCGGCGTATTCCGGTTTTCCAACTGTTCTTTCAATGCATTGATTTTTGCCTGCGCCTGCGTTTTCAGCACATTCAATTTCTGGCCGATTTCCCGTTTTTGTTCGGAGGCGACGGTGCGAAAATCGTTCATCAATACCGGGATTTTTCCTTTTTTACTCAGGTATTTAATGCGTAAAGCGTTCAATTCCTCATTAGTATGCGCCTGTAATTGTTCGATTTCTGCCAAAAGGGCGTCCAATTTTTGAAGCATATTGTCGTGTTTGTTATTATCAGGATGCAAAATTAGATGAAAAACGCGAGTTTTCCAAGTGCGCGGAATAAAAATCAGGGCGTTATATCGTGGCTACGCCGTACTCGAAAGGAGGATGCTCTCTTTGTAGCTTAAATTATTTTTTTTCGCCCCGCCAATCACCCGCACTTGGAAGCGCCGCACGAAGTACATATCAAACAACCTTCCTGATAAACCATCGTTTCCTGTCCGCAGTTCGGGCATTTCTGGCCTTTGGCCTGAACGCCTTCCTGCACGTATTTTTTCAAGGCGCGGCTCACTCCGTTTTTCCAGGTGTTGATCGATTCGTCTTTCAATTCCAGGCTGTCCACTAATTTGATGACCTGTTCCACGGGCATTGCATAGCGCAACACGCCGGAAATCAGCTTGGCGTAATTCCAGTATTCGGGATTGAATTTGGCGGACAGGCCTTCAATCGTTGTCTTGTAGCCGCGTTTGTTGGTATATTGGAAGTCGTAACGCTTAACGCCGTTATTGTCCACATTTTTAATGATTGTCCCTTTGGATATGTTTTTCGGCAGAAAAATCCCCTCGTCTTCATCGTTGATACCGGTGAAAATTTCGTACGGACGGCCATTCAGTAAGCCGACGAAAGCAATCCATTTTTCCTTGTTGTTCTGGAACTTCACAATATCGGCATCCAGTTCGCGGGGACGTTTGGGCAC
>JAITAH010000248.1 GCA_031284225.1 Dysgonamonadaceae bacterium
CGTTCCCGACAGTGAACAATGGTATTTCTTCGGACTTCCGTTTGCCGTCAAACGCATTACCGATACGTCAGGAAAAGAATTGGCAATAGGCACAGGAGACAATGATGGTTATGCCATTGCTTACTATAACGGAGTAACACGTGCAAGCAATGGCAGCGGCGGCTGGACAGACATAACAACTGCTCCAACTGCGGAAGCTCCATTATCGACAGGCGGATATATCTTTTGGGTGAATGATGCTAAAGTTCAGGATAAAACGCTGATATTGGAAAGCGACGCTAATTCTATCACCGTTAGTAATTCAACGACAAGCAGCGTTGAATACTTTACAGGGAATGCAGGTGATATTCACCAAGGTTGGAATCTGATTACCAATCCCCTGTTCTCTACGGCTACTGCAACCTTAGAAACAGGACAATTCCATTATGCTTATAATTATAGTGATGATTCATATACTGTGTCCGACAACAGTGTCACCGATTTAAAACCGTTCGACTCTTTCTTTGTAAAAACAGCAGCGGAAAAAGAATCCGTTTCATTCACATCCGCTACAACATAATCGCTCGCTCCCTTACTCGCATCGGGAAGTGATGAAAAAATAATTGTCTATTTAGAAAACGGAGAAACAGCATATCAGACTAAGATCCGTTTAAATACAAACGCAACCGTCGAATACGACGAATTGTACGATGCTCCACACCTAATGTCGATGTCCGCCGAAACGCCTCAGATTTATACCCTGATCCGTTCCGACAAAATAGCCATCAACAGCGTTCCGGAAGAAGCAAGCGTTGCCTTGGGCGTTCGCGTACCACAGAACGGCGAATATACCATCCGGTGGGACAGTCAGGTAACTGAAAAAACGGTACAACTGCACGATCAGGTAACCGGCGAAACCATTGATATGTTGGAAAATCCTTCCTATACGTTTACAACCGATGCAGGAGGGGAAATAAACAACCGGTTTTCAATTTCATTTGTACCCGCTACGGTTACCAATCCGACAAAAATTGATACCGGTATAAATAAACAAATACGTATTGTATCGAGGCAAAATGCAATTGTTTTGGAAGGTTTGTCCGGAAGTTCCGCCATTCAACTGTACGATCTGCCCGGAAGACGTATTCACAAAGGATTCACGCAGAGCGGAACTTATCAAATCAACGTTCCGAACAAAGGCATATACGTCGTTGAAATAAAAAATGAAAATTCAACTGTAAAAACAAAAGTTATTTGTCAATAAACTTAAAGAATTATGAATTATGAATTATGAGTTATGAGTTGCGCAAAGCGCGGCAAACCTTGTTCATAACTCATAATTCATAACTCATAATTCAAAAATACGTTTCCGCATGAAAAAAAATATTATTATTTTGTCGCTTGTCGCCTGCCACCTGCCGCTCTTTCCACAAGTACCGTTGGAAAGTACGGACATTATGTTGCAGGGATTTGCATGGAATTCCCACAATGCAACCAAGTGGACACAATTAACGGCTCAATCGAAAGAATTGTCCACTTACTTCGATTTAGTGTGGTTGCCGCCTTCGGCAGCCGGCGAAGGAGGAGGAAGTTCCAATATGGGTTATCATCCATATCAATGGTCGAATCAAAACAGTTCGTGGGGAACCCGTCCGGAATTGAAAGCGTTGATTGATTCTTTACACAAAGGCGGATCCAAAGTCATTGCAGATATTATTGTCAACCACAGAGCCGGAAACAGTTGGACCAGTTTTATAGGCGACACTTACGGAAATAACTACACCGCCTACCAATTCAACTCCACCCATATTTGCAAAGACGATGAAGCCAAAGATCATCTGACTGCCGGCCAGCCATTGAGTGATAATTACGATTACAATTGGAATATCTCCGGCGATAAGTGGGGCGGTTATGCCGGCGCCCGCGATCTGGACCATTCGCAAACCTACGTTCGCGACGCCATTAAAGAATATTTGAAATTCCTAAAAAATGAAATCGGTTACGACGGTTGGCGTTACGATCTGGTCAAAGGCTACGATCCGGCATATACCAAAGAATATAATGAAGCGGCAAACGCCTATCTTTCGGTAGGAGAATATTACCAAAGCAATTACGATGATTTGGCAGCTTGGGTAAACGCTACGGGAAAAACGTCAATGGTTTTTGATTTTTGTGCGAAACAAGCCCTTTATAATTGGGCAGGAGGAAACAATTACGCTACATTAGCATGGTCGGCCGACGGGATTCTCCGTCCTGCCGGGCTGATGCATCACCCTTCCATGCGGCAATATGCCGTTACATTTGTGGACAACCACGATACGGCGCCTCCTCACACAGGAGCTTGGGCATACAGCGGCAACGTGTCGAAAGCGTACGCCTTTTTATTATCGTCGCCGGGTATTCCGTGTGTATTCTGGTCGCACTGGCTAAGCAATAAAACAGACATCAAGCGGATGATTATCGCACGGAAAGCCGTCGGTCTGCACAGCAACTCGGATGTACAAGTCACCAACACCAACGGTTATTACGAAGCAAAAGCCGTTGGCAAATGCGGGGAACTCATTTGCCGGATCGGTACTTGGGAAGGCGAACCTGCCGGATACAGCCGCGCTTGCAGCGGTAGCGGGTGGGCTTATTATACCAAAATCAACGGTTCCGATTGTGAAACCATTACCGATCAGGAAGACAAACCGATAGGTACGGTTACGATTCGCTTCAAAGCTCCGGAAAACTGGACAACAGTTAAAATATGGGCTTGGAACGCGATTGATCTTACCAATTATACCGGCGGGACATGGCCGGGTATCCCGATGACGCCGGCCGGCGACGGATTTCATGCGATTACACTTAACGATGTGGCTGCATCTACACTCGGCGTTGTCATTAATAATGGAAATACATCCGGAGATAAACAACAAACTTACGACCTTTTCACTATGGGAGATATTTGTTGGGAAGCCGCTTCAACCTTTACGACGGAAGGCGACACGAAAAAATACGATGCAAATGAAGTGATTTGCAAGGGTAATTCGATAGATGCCGTCAATACTTCCAAATCATTCGTTATTTATCCGAATCCGGCTACCGACCGGTTAAACATCTTTACGGACGATCCGGTTTTATCCGTTGCTATACAGTCCGTTTCCGGACGTTTGATGAAAACGGCAACCGAAAAGCAGATTTCCATTTCGGGCTTTCCGCAAGGATTGTATTTAATAACCGTAAGATACGTAAACGGTACTTATCAGACCGGTAAATTGATCGTTCAATGTGCAGAATAAATACAAAAATTAAATAAATATAGATTATGAAAAAAAAGATTACAGGAATGATATTCCTATTATTTCTATCGTATTCCCTGTTGAGTGCGCAAACGCTGACGTCTCCCAACGGGAAGTTACAAATGACTTTTTCGCTTTCGGGCGACGGTTCGCCGGTTTATACCCTTTCATACAAGGGGAAAGAAGTCATCAAGCCCAGTAAACTCGGCCTTGAATTAATGCCGGAAGGCGTAAAACGCACGTTTGACGATTTTTCCGCCGAAG
Source organism: Dysgonamonadaceae bacterium (assembly GCA_031284225.1). Next base: position 3,525 of record JAITAH010000248.1, read on the forward strand.
GACAAAAACCGGTACAGCCGGACGTTCAAACAAATCTGTACAGCGGTTTTCAAATCGCCGGTACCCAAACCGCTACATTCGACGAAACTTGGCAACCCGTTTGGGGCGAAACAAAAGACATCCGCAACCAATACAACGAATGGGCTGTCACCTTGAATCAACCGGCAACCCA
>JAITAH010000266.1 GCA_031284225.1 Dysgonamonadaceae bacterium
TCCGGTTGCCGGCCCCGTCTATAACAACTACCTGCAGCGTTTGAGCGCCCCGTTTCATTCGTTGGGGGTTGAAAGTGCAGGAAAGGAGGTTGGCTTTGGCGTCGTATTCAAAAAGAGCAAATTGTTCGTCGAGCGTGCCGCGCCAAGACTGAATGCCGCTGAAGTTGTCCGAAATTTTGAAAGCAATGCGTCGGCTGGTTTCCCATCGGGCTTCGTTTAGCGGCAGGATGCGGGGCGGAATGGTATCGATATCCACGGAAAACTTGCCCAATTCGCGAATGGAAACCGTTATTTTTCCGTTTTCGTAGTTGCCGCCGAGCCAGTGGGATTTGTCCCGTTCGTACGAAACGATTCCGTATTTCGATTTGTCGGGATACGAATCGTTGACAATGTCCAGCGTAAGCGGGCAATAACCATGCAAAGGTATCCGGTCGCCGATAATGTATAAAGGCGCAAACGGCGTATGCCAAGGGATGGCCTGCACCTGCAAATCCATATTGGCATATAAATTCCTTCGCGGGATTTGCAAGTTCACTCCCTTATCATCGAAAACATTGTCGCGGTTGAAAGGAAACCAAACGCCCTGTAATTCGTCTTGGGCTGTTATCGCCGGTTTTCCGCTGATATCAAAGCGAAATACGGTAGCGTTTTCGTAAACGTCTTTCAGGATGTATTCGAGATGATACGTTTTTTCCTGGTCGATGAGAAAGATACCGTTACTCCACGAACGGTTCACGCCCAGGCGGTTTCCCGGATCGGTAAAAGACTTCATAAAAAAGGAATTGCGTTCCGTCCATTCCTTCCAATCGATGTACGTATTCAGGTAGCGGGTATCCTCGAATGAAAACCCGTCCATAATAGAATGATAGATTTCTTCGCCGTCCACTTTCAGAATGATTTCGTTAACGCCATAGATGTTGGAAGTTTCATTCATCCGGTCGTAAGCTTTAATACCGACGCCGACAGGCCCCCAAGCCGTGAGCGGTTGAGCCAAACTTTTCTCGCCGGATTTGTTCCGGATTAATTTCAGCGCTTGGTTTTGTGCGCTCCCGTTGGCGCTGCCTCCCCTGCTGGCTTGAGGAAATATCATCAATTCCCGGATTTCGGGCGCCGTAGTATCTTTGATCCGGTGTTTAAACCAAGGGAGCGGGTCGATCGCTTTTTCGGTTTGAGTATCGCGAAATTCAAAATGCAGATGAGGGCCGCCGGAACTGCCGCTATTGCCGCTCCACGCAATCCGGTCGCCTTTTTTCACAGGCAACTGTTTCGAGGAGAGAAGAAGATTGATAGAGAACGATTCCCGCTGGTATTGACTGTCGCGCACCAGGGCTTCTATTTGCGGCGCAAATCGTTCCAGATGACCATAAACGGATGTTTTTCCATCGGGATGATTGATATACAACGCATTCCCGTAGCCGTAAGGACTAACGCTGATCCGGGAAATAAAACCGTCGTTCACCGCCCGCACGGGCAAACCGGTTGTTCCCTGTGTTTTGAAATCGACGCCCGAATGAAAATGGTTATTTCTCAACTCGCCGAAATTTCCACTGAGAAAAAGCGGAATATCCAAAGGCGGCGCAATGTCTTGCGCTTGAACTGCATAAGAAAATAACAACCCGCATACGATGGAAATCTGCTTGAAAAAACGATGACTATCCAACATACGCTAATTCTCCTTTTCCTTGGCGGACGATTTCGATTTCGTCGCCGGTGCAATCGACGATAGTAGAAGGTTCCAAACCGCCGTAACCGCCGTCAATAACCAGATCGACGCTATCGCCGTATTCCTCTTCGATTAGTTCCGGGTCGGTAGCGTATTGTAAAATGTCATCTTTTGTGCGGACAGAAGTAGAAAGTATCGGACGTCCCAATTCTTTTACAATTGTCCGGATAATATGATTGTCCGGTATGCGGATACCGACTTCTTTCCGGTTTTTGTAGATTTTGGGAAGACTGTTTGTCGCATTTAAAATAAAGGTAAAAGGTCCCGGCAGATTTTTTTTCATCAATTTGAATACCGGATTGCTGACTTTGGCGTATTCGCTGATACTGCTCAAATCGTAACAGATAATTGATAAATTGGCTTTTTGCGGATTGACGCCTTTGCGTTTGCAAATTTCCTCTACGGCGCGAACATTCAGCGCATGGCATCCCATCGCATACACCGTATCCGTTGGGTATATAATGATGCCGCCTTCCTGCAAAACCTTGACAATCCTGTCGATTTCGCGCTGACTGGGATTATTTTCGTAGAGTTTGATTAACATGTTTATTTTAACCATTGATCGAACCACCGGAAAAATTCCCGCTGGAAAAGAATACCGTTTTGAGGTTGCACAATCCAGTGATTTTCATTCGGGAAAATCAACATCCTGGAAGGAATTCCGCGTAATTGGGCAGCGTTGAACGCCATCATGCCTTGCGAGGCCAAGATACGGAAATCCCATTCGCCGTGCGAAATAGCAATCGGCGTATCCCATTTATCTACAAACCGGTGCGGCGAGTTGGCGTAAGAACGTTGCGCCGTTTTATTAGATGCGTCCCAATACGGGCCGCCCAAATCCCAATCGACAAACCACATTTCTTCGGTTTCCAAATATTGCGCTTCCAGATTCATGATGCCGGCATGCGCCCAAAATGCCTTGAAACGTTTGTTGTGATGGCCCGCCAACCAATAGACGGAAAAACCGCCGTAACTGGCGCCGGTACACCCCAGTCGCGTTTCATCCACAAAAGGTTCCTGAGCTAAAGCGTCGATGGCGGATAAATAATCTTTCATGTTCTGACCGCCGTAATCGCCGCTGATTTGCTCGTTCCATTTCTGACCAAATCCCGGAACGCCATGCCGGTTGGGCGCTACGATAATATAATCATGAGCCGCCATCAACTGTAAATTCCAACGGGTGGACCAGAATTGACTCACCGTATTCTGCGGCCCGCCTTGACAATACAGGATGGCCGGATATTTTTTCGCCGGATCGAAATGGGGCGGATAAATGACCCAGGTCAGCATCTTTTCGTTGGAAGTGGTTTTAATCCAGCGGGCTTCGACTTTTCCCATCGTCAATTGATTGAGAACATCCGTATTTTCCTGCGAGATATTGGTTTGCGTTCCGTCCGCCAAATTTACCGTAAAAACGTCATTCGGAGCGGAAAGCGAATGGCGAAGTCCCACCAGACAGCCGCTGCCTAAAGCTACGGAAGCATAATCGTGGTCGCCTTCGGTTAATTGCACGATCGAACCTGCGTCCGGATTCAGTTCGACTGCCAATCCGGCTTGATACAATTGGTTGGTTCCTTGTACATTAGCGACAAAGTAAATGGTGGCGCCCAAAGCGTCCCAACAAAATTCATCTACATTGTAATCGAAATCCGAAGTAATGTATTTTTTCTCGCCCGTTTCTAAATGACAGGTAAAGAGGCGGTTTTTATCCGATTCGTAACCGTCGCGCTCCATGCTTTGCCAGGCGATATAGTTTCCGTCGGGCGAAAATTTCGGATTCGTGTCGTATCCCGGCATCCCTTCGGTAAGATTCCGGACGGTTTTATGTTCAATATTATACAGATAAATGTCCGAATTGGTCGATTGGGCATACGCTTTTCCGGTCTTTTTACGGCAGGTATAAGCGATGGTTTTACTGTCGGGCGACCAATCCAACTGTTCGACGCCTCCCCACGGCCGCATGGGCGATTCGTAGGGTTCCCCTTCGAGAAGATCGGTAATGTTGGATAAGATTTTTCCGTCGTAATCGGCCACAAAAGGGTGGGGCGTATTTTCTACCCATTCGTCCCAATGTTTATACATCAGGCTGTCGATGATCCGGCCGCTGGCTTTGTCCAAATCGGGGTATTGTTCGGACGGGGCGCGTCCGGTTTGTATAGTGGAAACAAACAGGATTTTCTTACCGTCGGGGGAATATTTAAATCCTTCGATTGCTTTTTCGTAATTGCTGATTTGCGTGCGGTCTGTACCGTCGGGCTTCATTTCCCAAATCTGGCCATCGTAAACGAAAGCGATTTTCTCGCCGTTTTGTATCCATTGCGCATCGCCTTCGCTTTTGGGCGAGTGCGTAATTTGTTTTTTATTGCCGCTTTCGATATTTACCGTAAACAACTCTCTATTTCGTTTGTTTAGAGCAATGTCGGCGTATGAAACTGCATATAAAACCGTTTTTCCGTCGGGCGAAACGGCGGCGCCGCTCACTTGTCCCAATAAATGGAGAATTTCGGCGCTCATTCGTCCGTCTTTCGCTTCGATGGGCGTTTTACCGATAACAATTTCCGTATTTTTGTCTTCGGAAGTAGAATTGCAAGCAGATAAAAAAGCGGCCGTTATCATGGAAAGTACTGTTAAACTGTTTTTCATGGTTTATTTTTATTTAGGATACTGATTGATTTGAAGTAATTCGATTTCAAAAAACAAAGTAGTATAAGCGGGTATGGCTGTTGTGGCTGTCGTTCCATATCCTATGTAATAAGGAATACAAATTTCCCATTTTTGGCCTGTACGCATGTTTTGTAATGCAGCGCTAAACCCTGTAACTAAGCCGTTTACGATAAAAGTAGTTTTCGTTCCGCTATCGAAAATCTGATCGTTGTAGTATTTTCCGGTGTAATTTGTGATTACCGACGCCGTTTGTAGCGGATATTCATGGCCGATTTCTGTTTCCGGGTCTGTTATGTCCTTGTAATACACACCGGAAGGGCCATCTCCGGTATCCAGAAACGTCCATTCGGAGTTGTTTTTAATAGCGTCGTAGGCGGCTTGATTGTCTTTTTGCCACTGGGAGGAGCTATCGTCCGTTTCGTTACAGGCTGAAAAAGCCAGCATGGCCAGCGTACAGAAGAGGAATATACTGTTTTTGTTCTTCATAATGATAATTATAATGGAATGTTTATGATGACGGGAGGACGGCAGGTCAAGCCCTGCTGTTTTTTAATAGATTTTTCAAACTGACTTTATCGGCGATAATCCGGTTCAAATCGGAGATGCGCACCCGTTCCTGCTCCATCGTATCGCGATAGCGAATGGTTACCTGATAATCCGTCAGCGTATCATGGTCAATCGTAACGCAATAAGGCGTGCCGATGGCGTCTTGCCGGCGATAACGTTTCCCGATGGAATCCTTTTCGTCGTACTGACATTGGAAATCGAATTTCAGGCTGTTCATGATTTCCCGCGCTTTTTCGGGCAGTCCGTCTTTTTTTATCAACGGCAGAACCGCTAATTTGACCGGCGCCAAAGCGGGCGGCAATCTCAGAACGACCCGCGTTTCGCCGTCCGAGAGTTGTTCCTCGCAATAGGAACCGGCGAGAATGCTGAGAAACATCCGATCTACGCCGATGGAGGTTTCGACAACGTAAGGAACATACGATTGATTCAATTCCGGGTCGAAATACTGGATTTTTTTGCCCGAATATTTCTCGTGGCTGCTCAGATCGAAATCGGTACGCGAATGAATGCCTTCTACTTCCTTGAATCCGAAAGGCATTTCAAATTCGATGTCGGTAGCGGCGTTGGCGTAATGCGCCAGCTTGTCGTGGTCGTGGAAACGATATTTTCGGTCGCCCAAACCGAGCGCTTTGTGCCAGCGCATCCGGGTTTGTTTCCACTGGTCGAACCATTTCAGTTCTTCGCCCGGGCGGACAAAAAATTGCATTTCCATCTGTTCAAATTCGCGCATCCGGAAGACGAATTGACGGGCGACTATTTCGTTACGGAACGCTTTGCCGATTTGTGCAATGCCGAAAGGGATTTTCATCCGTCCGCTCTTTTGTACATTCAGAAAGTTCACAAAGATCCCTTGTGCCGTTTCGGGGCGCAGATAGATTTTCATGGCTCCGTCGGCCGTCGAACCCATTTCGGTCGAAAACATCAGGTTGAATTGGCGAACTTCCGTCCAATTGCGCGTTCCGGAAATCGGACAGACGATTTCTTCATCAAGGATAATTTGTCGCAATTCTTCCAGATTCGTATCGTTTAATGCTTGGGCAAAGCGGGTATGCAGCGCTTCGCGTTTAGCGGTATTTTCCAGAACCCGCGGATTGGTTTCGCGGAATTTCTGTTCGTCGAAAGCTTCGCCGAAACGCGCGGC
>JAITAH010000286.1 GCA_031284225.1 Dysgonamonadaceae bacterium
ACCTTATTTCTTAATCAATATGATATTTAATATTTATATCGTAAAGCGAACTAAAACGGTAGGTCGTCAACCCCATCATTTGCTTCGCTGAAAGGATTTTCCGGTGGCGGCGCCTCTTCGTATTCGTCTTTCGGCGATGGGGCGGGAGCGCCGTTTTGTGTATTTTGAGCCTCTATTCTCCATGCTTTCACGTCGGTGTACCACTTTCCGTTAAATTCCCTGCTTTCCACATCGAAATCGATGGTGTAGAGTTCGCCCGGATTGAGTGAAACATGTTGGAATTTTGTTCCCCATAAAGCGACGGATATCTTTTTAGGATATTGATCTTGTGTCTCTACAATAATATCTTGTTTTTTCCACTCTCCGTTTCGTCCGGTACCGGATTGAAGTGGTAGAATTTGAATTAATTTCGCCGTCAGTTGCATGTTTTTTCTTTGATTATAGTTGCCGAAGATGTATCTCGGTAATTGTTTTAGTATGCGAAAATAGTACGAAAATGGGTAATCGCCAAATTAAAAATGAAAGAATGGATTCATTTGCTTTACAATATGGCCGATCAAAGTCCTGGCCTTGGGGAAAACGATGTTATCCGGGCCGGGCTTTACCCTCGAAACTCATCCACTGCAATTGGTGTTTGTCTTGAGTTGAAGTTCTTTAATTTCCATTTAACCCGTAAATTTGAGTTATGAATTGATATTTTTCCATTTCAACCGCAAGCTGTTGCCGACTACGCTGATACTGCTCAACGCCATGGCTGCTCCCGCAATCATCGGATTTAACAGGAAGCCGTTGATGGGGTAGAGGATTCCGGCCGCGATCGGGACGCCGGCCACATTGTAGATAAATGCCCAGAACAGGTTTTGTTTGATGGTCGCTACGGTTTGCTTAGAGAGCCGTATTGCATGCGGTATCTTGGCGAGGTCGGATGAAATGATGGTCATTTTGGCTACGTCCATCGCTATATCGCTCCCTTTCCCCATGGCAATACTTACATCCGAAGAGGCAAGCGCCGTACTGTCGTTGACGCCGTCGCCGACCATCGCTACGATCTTACCTTGCTGTTGCAGTTCTCTGATAAAACCGGCTTTTTGCTGAGGCAATACTTCCGCCTTGTAATGGGGGACGCCCGTTTGCTGTGCAATGGCTTTTGCCGTGGCTTCATTATCGCCGGTAAGCATATAGAGGTCGACGCCCATTTCCCGTATCTGCCGGATGGCTTCTACCGATGTTTCTTTTACCTTATCGGAAATAGCGATAACGGAAAGCGCTTGTTTACTATTCGCGAACCATACAATAGTTTTAGCCTGTCCGCTCCATTCATTGGCTTGTTCCAGCAGTTCGTCCGCAATAGTAATGTTATTTTCCTCCAACAATTTCCGGTTACCTGTAAAGTAGGTTTCGTTATTATGATCGGCTTTTGCTCCTTTACCGCTAATGCTGCCGAACATCAACAGGGGGATAGCGGAAACGCCTTCCAGATGTTTTACCACCGCCTCTGCCAACGGATGTTCGGATTGCTTTTCAATACCGGATAAAATACCTTTCGCCGAATCGTCGTTATTCAACCACCGGACGTTTGTAACCTGCGGCCTGCCTTCGGTAATGGTACCGGTTTTGTCCAATGCCACCACATTCACTTTTCTGATCACCTCAAGGCTTTCTGCGTCTTTAATCAAAATACCGTTTTCAGCGCCTTTACCCACGCCCACCATAATGGCCGTAGGCGTGGCCAGCCCCAACGCGCAGGGACAGGCGATCACCAATACCGCAACGGCTGCCGGCAATCCCAGCGCTATGCCGTTATCGCCGCCTAAAATAGCCCATAGGGTAAATGTTAAGACGGCAATACCAATTACTACGGGAACAAAAATCCCCGCAATTTTATCTGCCAGTTTCCGGACGGGGGCCTTGCTGTCTTGTGCGTCCCGCACCATCTTGATGATCTGGGCAAGCATTGTTTCCTTGCCTACTTTTATTGCTTTGAACCGGAAACTTCCTTTCTGGTTGATTGTGCCTGCAAATACTTTTTCATTTTCTTCCTTCAATACCGGAACAGGTTCACCGCTGAGCATGCTTTCATCTACATAAGAATTGCCGGAGGTAACTACGCCGTCCACCGCAATCTTTTCGCCGGGTTTGACAAGGATGATATCGCCGATGGTCACATTTTCAATGGCGACTTGTTCTTCCGTGCCGTCCGGCCGTATCGCTGTTACGGTTTTGGGTTGGAAGCCCATCAGTTTTTTGATGGCTGATGACGTATTGCCTTTGGCTTTTTCTTCCAATAGCCTTCCTAACAGGATGAACGCGATAATAACTGCTGAGGTTTCAAAATATACGTGTGCATGCAATAATCCACTCTGATGACGGAAATCAAGGAACAACATATTGAAAACGCTGAACAGGTAAGCAATACCTGTACTCAATGCAACCAAGGTATCCATATTGGCGGAGCGATGCTTTGCCTGCTTCCATGCGTTGATATAAAAATCCTTGCCCAGCACGAACACTACGGGAGTGGCCAACAGCCACATTATTTCATTTGCATAGGGTATATGCATAAAGAACATACCGATAACTACAACGGGCAAGGCCAGGATGACCGCCCAGATGGTTTTGTTTTTGAGTTTTTGGAATTTCCCGGCGTGGATGGTTTCTAATGTTTCCTGCTGCGTATTTTCATCTTCTATCAACAGGTCATAACCGGCGGATTGCACCGCTTTTTGCAGTTTTAACGCATTTGTCATATCGGGCAGATATTCAACGGTAAGGTTCCCCGATCCAAAGTTGACGGATGCACTGACTACTCCCGGCGCACGTTTTACAATGCTCTCGGCGCTGCTTGCGCAGGAAGCGCAAGACATCCCCAATACCGGAAAAGCGCGCTTAATTGTTTGTGTATCGGTTGT
>JAITAH010000316.1 GCA_031284225.1 Dysgonamonadaceae bacterium
TTTCTCGTCATTGCGAACTGCGAGGAACGAAGCAGGAAGCAAACCAGATTATTGATCATTTATGGATTGCTTCGGGCGAACACCCTCGCAATGACGGTTTTGTTACTTTTGATACAGCCTCTGCACATAGCAAAAGAATGATAGCAAATCCATACATGTAACTATACGATTCGCGTTTACGTTTTTAATCCGGTTAAAGGCTTCATTGGCTCGTTCGTACATGTACAAAGATATCCCCCAGGCTTCATTGGCTCGTTCGTACATGTACAAAGATATCCCCCAGGCTTCATTGGCTCGTTCATACATGTACAAAGATATCCCCCAGGCCTCATTGGCTCGTTCATACATGTACAAAGATATCCCCCAGGTCTCATTGGCTCGTTCATACATGTACAAAGATATCCCCCAGGTCTCATTGTCTCATTCTTACATGTACAAAGATATCCCCCAGGTCTCATTGGCTCATTCATACATGTACAAAGATATCCCCCAGGTCTCATTGGCTCGTTCATACACGTACAAAGATATTTCCCAGGTCTCATTGGCTCGTTTGTTAAACAACAATGAATATAACAGGCAACCTCTAACGAGGTTTTGTTGTGGCGAAGGTATGCCAATTTCTATTGACATGTTGTACGAGACACAACCGCATCGCGTAGTGCGCCTCGCTCAATTATTTTCCGGTCGCAACTTCCGCACCACAGCTCCCGTTCGCCACATTTCGCTTTCGCGCAAGGCTTTCAGCTCTTTTTCCAGCCCTTCGCGATAGTCGGGTTTGGAGTTGGCGTCGATGGAACGTTGCGCTTCGTTGCCGTTGGCGACTTCGCGGTAGAGTTTTTCAAACACCGGTTTGGTGGCGTCGTGGAAGGGCGTCATCCAGTCGAGGGCGCCGCGTTGGGCGGTTGTCGAGCAGTTGGCGTACATCCAGTCCATGCCGTTTTCGGCGAAGAGGGGCATGAGGGATTGCGTCAGTTCTTCCACCGTTTCGTTGAAGGCTTCCGAAGGCGAATGGCCGTTTTGACGGAGTACTTCGTATTGCGCCAGCAGAATGCCTTGGATGGCGCCCATCAACGTGCCGCGTTCGCCGGTCAGATCGGAAAACACTTCCCGTTTGAAGTCGGTTTCAAACAGATAGCCGGAGCCGACGCCGATGCCCAGAGCGATGGTTCTTGCGCGGGCGTTGCCCGTTGCATCCTGAAATACGGCGTAGCTCGAATTTAATCCCCGGCCTTGCAGGAACATCCGGCGCAACGATGTGCCGGAGCCTTTCGGAGCCACCAGAATCACGTCAATATCGGCCGGCGGGACAATGCCGGTGCGTTCCTTGTAAGTGATGCCGAATCCATGGGAAAAGTACAGCGCCTTTCCGGCCGTCAAATGCGGTTGGATGCGGGGCCAGACTTCGATTTGCGCCGCATCCGAAAGCAGGTACTGTATAATCGTTCCGCGCCGGGCGGCTTCTTCGATATCGAAAAGCGTTTCGCCCGGCACCCATCCGTCGGCAACGGCCTTGTCCCAAGTCTTACCGCCTTTGCGTTGGCCGACAATCACGTTGAAGCCGTTGTCGCGCAGGTTCAACGATTGTCCCGGGCCTTGTACGCCGTAGCCAATCACAGCGATGGTTTCATTTTTCAAACACTCTTTTGCTTTTTCCAGTGGAAATTCTTCGCGGGTAACGACTTGTTCGTTCACGCCGCCAAAATTCATTGTTGCCATACGTTTAAATTTTAATAGTTGTTTTTATTTGTTTGTTTTCTTTCCAGATAATCCGGCTCCGGCAAACCGATTCGTCCCCGCGGCGGGTATCGATCAAGTATTCATCGGCCGAAACCGTTTGTTTATACAATTTCAGTTTATCGCCGAAACTGCCTTCTGCCAGATAGACGATTTCAAATTTATGGATGGTCTTTTCCTTGAAAATATCCAGATCGAAGACGTTGATAACGTGTTCGATGTATTTCACGCTGTTCATGTGTCGGTTGATGTCGATGTCGCTGTAGCGTACCGAATAGCCCATGCTGGGGTCTTCTCCTGCGACCGCAGGGATTTTCGACATTTTTTCGACGGGACAGGCGTTTTCGTCCGTTACAAAATCCAGCATATCGGGTCGCCAAGCGGGAATATCGATCGGCCGCCGCGTGGCGATACTGATCGCTGCCCAAATGCTGCGGGCATATCCGATGGTTTTCCCGCTATGGTCGATAAAACGGAAACAGCGTTGCGTAAAGAAATGATTAACGCTCTCTACCCAAGTCTCGACCGTCAAATCCTGATTGTGGCTGGGATATTCGTACATTTCCACCGAAAGGCGCGACAGTACCCAGGCGACATGGTCTTTTGAAATCTGTTCGTATCCGAATCCGCGTTGTTGCGCGTGGATAGACGCCGCGTCCAGAATAAAATTGCAGATGACCGGCAACGTCGCTTTTTCCGTGAAATCGCATACATACGATTCGATGTGGAACTTGAAAGAGCCTGTTTTTTCTAACACGTTCATTTTTATTTATTTTCGGTTGAGTTTGGCCTCCATGGCGGCCAGCATGTCGCTCAATCGTTCGACTTTCGATTTCGTAATAGCGACCCGTCCGGAACGGATGAATTGCAGGACGCCTGTCTTTTGACTCAATTCTTTGAACAGCGCTTGCGTTTCTTCGTAATGACCGGTTTTTTCGAGCACCGTCCACGTTTCGGTCATATCCAGAATGCGGGCGTTGTATCGGCGGACAATATCTTCGATCGACCCCAAAGACAGCAGTTTGGGTGTGGGTAACTTGTAGAGTGCAATTTCCTGAAACACTAAATCTTCGTCGGCGTTGAAATAGGCTTTGACGATATCTACCCGTTTGTCGATCTGTTTCACGACTTTTTCGATCGTATCCTTTTCGGCAAAAGCCGTAATCGTAAACTTGTGGATGCCTTCGAGCGCCGAGGGCGATACAGACAGCGTTTCGATATTCAAGCCCCTTCGGGTGAAAATAATCGTTACCTGATTGAGCAGGCCGACGGTATTTTCCGAGAAAATAGTGATGGTATAGAGCGTTTTATTTTCCATATCCGGTTAAAATTTGACGCTGATTCCGATATTGAACCGGGTGATGTTGTATCCTTCTTCCGTGAAAAGAAAGATATTTTTGAACAGGCGAACACGACAACCCAAGGTTATTCCCGGAAAGAATTCATAGGTTGTCGAACGGCTGTGTTCGTCATTGATTAAGAGCCCCGGCAGGATGGCTGCAAAGAGTTCCACGTTTCGATGGACGGCGTAAATACAGGAAAACCGCGGCGACAGCAAGTAGCTTCGGTCCCACTCATAATGGTCGTCGCTTCCTTCCCAGGCGTATCCGTCGCCTCGTTGAAACCCGAAGTAACCGCCGGCCGTCAGCGTAGAATGTTCGCCGAAAGTCTTTATTTGGTAGTCGTAACCAATATTTCCGCCGATTCCGTAATTTGCGCCGGCGCCCAAACTGATACTGTTTTTGTTGTCTTGCGCGCGCGTCGTAACAATTCCTGTTGTCAAAAGGATAAACAGGCACGCTGTTAACTTGTTAATGATTGCTTTTTTCATATTCATTCCTCATTTTCTTCCCCTAATAACAGGTGGGTGATGCAAGCTCCGGCGGGCGCCATCGGATAAACCATTCCTTTGGGCTCGACGCAGGCTTCCAATAAATAAGCGCCTTTCGTTTCCAGCATTTCCCGGATGGCTTCGTCCAGCTCTTCCCGTCGTTTGACGGTACGCCCCGGAATACCGTAGGCGGCGGCGATTGGGATGAAATCCGGGTTTTTCATCACCGTTTCGGAATAGCGCTCCCGAAAGAACAGCTCCTGCCATTGGCGGACCATTCCTAAAAAACAGTTATTTAGAAGGATAATTTTAATGTCGATACCGTATTGCAGAATGGCGCCTAATTCCTGAATGGTCATCTGTAATCCCCCGTCGCCGACAAACAGGCAAACCGTCCGGTGGGGAGCGCCGAATTTAGCGCCGATAGCGGCGGGTAAACCGAAACCCATCGTGCCCAAGCCTCCCGAAGTAACCACGCTGCGCGTTTGAGTAAATTTGAAATAGCGGACGCCCATCATTTGGTTTTGTCCGACGTCCGTTACTAAGATTGCCTGATGACGGGTGGCTTCCGATACTTTATGAACGACTTCGCCCATTTTCAAAGGGCCTGACGCCGGATACAGTTCGCGATGGATAACCGTTTGTCTTTCTTTTTCCCAGGGCGCACAGAAAGTTTCCCGCCAAGAAGTATGTTTGTTTTCGTTCAGTTGTCGGGTTATTTCGACCAGCGTTACTTTGGCGTCGCCCAATACCGGCACATCCGCTTTGACGTTTTTGTCGATTTCGGCGGCGTCAATGTCCAGATGAATGATTTTGGCCTGTTTGGCATAGGTTTCCAAATCGCCCGTTACCCGATCGTCGAAGCGCAGACCGATAGCAATCAGGACGTCGCACTCGTTGGTTTTCAGGTTGGGCGCCAAGTTGCCGTGCATGCCTAACATTCCCACGTTCAAAGGCTCGTCGGAGGGCAATGCGGAAAGTCCCAAAATCGTTGACGCTGCCGGAATATCGGCTTTTTGCAAAAAGGCCAGCAATTCTTTTTCGGCGTTGCCGAGGATAACCCCCTGTCCTATCAACGCCAAAGGCTTTTTCGCTGCATTGATGAGGTTGGCGGCTTCGGCAATTGACTCCGGTTCCATTTCCGGAACGGGGATATACGAGCGGATATAGTCGATTTTTACCGGTTCGTAATTCGTTTTTCCGACTTGAGCGTTTTTGGCAATATCCAGCACCACCGGCCCCGGCCGTCCGGTGGAGGCAATGTAAAAAGCGCGGGCAACAGCCCAAGCAATATCATCGCTGTTCCGTACCTGATAAGCCCACTTGGTAATCGGTTGCGTTACGCCGATAACATCCACTTCTTGAAAAGCGTCGGTGCCGAGTAAAGAAGCGGGTACCTGTCCGGCAATGACGACGATGGGCGTACTGTCCATCATGGCGTCGGCGATTCCGGTGATGGTGTTTGCCACCCCCGGCCCGGAAGTAACCAGTGTAACGCCAACTTTGCCCGAAACCCGTGCATAGCCTTGAGCGGCGTGCGCGGCTCCCTGTTCGTGGCGAACCAGAATATGGGTTAATTGGTCTTGATAATCGTACAAAGCATCGTAAATAGGGATGGCTTGCCCGCCCGGGTAACCGAAAATAGTATCGACCCCTTCGTGGATAAGCGCTTTTAATAAGGCTTCGCTGCCTGTCAGTTCTTTTTTCATCGTTTGTTGTGTTTAATCCAGAATACGTACAGCGCCTTTATCGGCCGAGCTAACCATCGAGGCATAAGCCTTCAGCGCTTTGGAGACGATTCGTTGACGATGTGGCGGGGTAAACGCTTGGGTTCCCCGTTGTAATTCCGTTTCCCGTCGTTTGGCCAACTCCTCATCGGAGAGCAATACGTTGATGCTGCGGTTGGGAATGTCGATTTCGATAATGTCGCCGTTGCGTATCAGGCCGATATTGCCGCCGGCAGCAGCTTCGGGCGAAACATGTCCGATGGACAAGCCGGAGGTGCCGCCTGAAAATCTCCCGTCGGTAATCAGGGCGCAGGCTTTGCCCAATCGCCGCGATTTAATGTACGAAGTAGGGTAGAGCATTTCTTGCATCCCCGGTCCGCCCTTGGGGCCTTCGTAAATGATGATGACTACATCGCCGGCTTGTACGGACGGGGCAAGTCCCGTTTCTGTATTGCCCAGAATCCCTTCGCAGGCTGCTTCCTGACTGTCGAATACTTTGGCTGGGCCGGAAAATGTGAAAATACTTTCGTCCACTCCGGCTGTTTTGACTACGCAACCGTCTGCGGCAATGTTTCCTTTGAGGATGGCCAGTCCGCCGTCTTTGCTGTAAGCGTGTTCGATGTCGCGGATGCAGCCGTTGACGCGGTCGGTATCCAGCGCTTCGTAATAATTATTTTGTGAGCCGAGCGTTAAATTGAATGTATTACCGGGAGCAGACAGATAGATTGTCTTTTCCTGTTTGAAAGGCCGACCATCCACGCGGAGAACGTTCGTATCAATCAATCCGCCTTTGGCCAATTCTTCCATAATGCTTTCAATGCCGCCGGCCCGATTGACGTCTTGAATATGGTATTTTTGGGTGTTGGGGGCTACTTTGCAGAGGTAGGGCGTTTTTCGCGAAAGCGTATCAATATCGTCCATGGTGAAGTGTACGCCGGCTTCGCCGGCAATCGCCAAAAGATGCAAAACGGTATTGGTCGAACCGCCCATTGCCATGTCCAACGTCATGGCGTTGAGGAAAGCCTCGCGTGTAGCAATCGAGCGCGGCAATACGCGGGTATCGCCCTGTTCGTAATAGGCATACGTGTTTTCGACAATCAATTTGGCGGCGTCGGCAAAAAGCTTTTTCCGGTTGACGTGCGTGGCAACGATGGTACCGTTTCCGGGCAGCGCCAGTCCGATCGCTTCGTTGAGGCAATTCATCGAATTGGCGGTAAACATTCCGCTGCAAGAGCCGCAGGAAGGACAGGCATGCTGTTCGATTCGTTGTACCTGTTCGTCGGAAACCGATTCGTCGGCGCTTTGTATCATGGCGTCGATCAGGTCCAAGCCGATTCCGTCCAAACGGCCAGCTTCCATCGGTCCGCCGGAAACAAATATGGCCGGAATATTCAGGCGCATGGCGGCCATTAACATGCCCGGCGTAATTTTATCGCAATTACTGATGCAAACCATGGCGTCGGCTTGATGAGCTTGCACCATATATTCTACGCTGTCGGCGATCAAATCGCGGGAAGGCAGCGAATAAAGCATTCCGTCGTGCCCCATGGCAATGCCGTCGTCGATGGCGATGGTATTGAATTCGGCGGCAAAACAGCCCTGTTTTTCGATTTCATTTTTGACATACTGTCCGATTTCATGCAAATGGACATGCCCCGGTACGAATTGGGAAAACGAGTTAACAATCGCGATGATGGGTTTGCCCATTTGTTTGTCCGTCATCCCGTTGGCTTTCCACAAAGCGCGGGCGCCTGCCATCTTCCGGCCTTGCGTACTGGTATGACTGCGTAATTGAATCTTCATCGTAATTTCTTAAAAATCTTGCAAAGATAATCGTTTTTATTCGATAAAAAGTTATAAAAGTAAAGACTTTTCGTGATTAATCGAATAATTTAAAAGTAAAAACCTTTTCGTAATGGCGTTTATAGTGCATGTTTGTTCTGCAATGTCATTCCGCATACAGTATAATCGCACGAATTGGGATTGCAAAAATAATGGATTTCATGAAAAATAACTAATTTTGCGGGATGAAATGGCTTTTGAAAATGGGTTTTATAGGAATTTGTATGAGTTTCTGCATTCGGGCAGAAGCGCAAAATCCGGCCTTTCCAGATAGTATTCCCCCATTTTTCGTAATGAATAGCGATACGGTTAAGACAATGGTATTGAGAGATGTCTATATTTATCCTGTCCGAACTTTTACCTCTGCACGTCAGGAGGAGCAATACCTGAA
>JAITAH010000377.1 GCA_031284225.1 Dysgonamonadaceae bacterium
GTTTCTTTTTGGAGGGCTTCGGCATAAACATCGTCAAAGAGCTGTATCGACAAGATTTCGGCTTCCTGTATTGCTTGCGGAACTTGCTCGGCCCGGCTTAAAATGACTTTGCCGCTACGTAAAACCATAGCGCCCAAAGAGCTTTGTATCTTTTGAATATCGTTTTGTTCTGCCCGCAGAGGCGATGGGCTTCCCAGATGGAATTTCACTTGCGCTTGCGCTATGCCTATCGCTGCAACAAACAGTAGAAGTATTAGAAATCGTTTCATTTTAAGAGAATTAATGCAATTATTGACAGTTAAAAAAAATAAAGGGTACGAAACGGGTAAAATCTCAGTTGGAGTTTTAATCTCTCCAACTGAGATTCGGCCTGTTTTTTTAAAACAGATTATTTATTAATTATTTTTATCGCTTGAGCGCCCGAAGTAACCACGTAAATTCCGCCGGCAGGCAAACTGATAGTAGTAGCCGTTCCGCTGTGAATTTTTTGTCCGAGTACGGTATATACGTTAATTTTTTCGCCGGGTTTTGCGCCTCTAACCGTTAAAACGCCTTTTGAAGCAAATGCTTTCAGGGCGCTCGCCGTCGTTTTGGGCGCGGAAATACCCGTTGTGCCCGCTGCTTGCAAGGAGGGGAACGATTCGCCTTCCTTGATTTTCCAAACGCTGGCAAAATCCCAGCCTAATCCTTCGTAGAAAGCCTTCGTTTGAGCGGTGGCCAGCGCAACGTCTGCGCCGTCTTTACTGTCGGCGGTGGTTCCCGAAACAGACACGACATTGATAGAGTCGGTCAGTACCATCGAACTGAGCGCATAATTATTGGTCAGCGTAGCGTCGGACGAATAGTATCCTTGAATACGGAAAGAGCAGCGTCCATTGGTTGCCGAGTCGCTGAATTTAAGTTCGGTTTGCAGAGCAACGGTATTCGTAATCTCAACGGGCGCCGTTTTAGCCGTTCCTGCTCCTGTACCTGCACGTCCAAGTATCCCGCTGGCGCCGAGAATAGCGTTCCTCTCGTCCAATTTAAAATTATCTACCGTACCGGCGGCGTAGCAATGGTCGATGATTCCTTCGCCGAACAGGCCGATTAATCCGCCCGCATAAGAGCCACCGTTTAATTTGTCTCCCGTAGGCGACATATAAGAAACATTTCCGTGGTAATAGCAGTCATGAACCTCTACGTAACCGGCCGCTATGCCGATTAATCCTCCTTTGTAAAACCCGCCTGCTACCTCGCCGGTGTTGCTGCATTGAGAAACAATAACGTCTTGCGACTGGCTGCTATTCGCGATGTGACCGATCAGCCCACCGGCTGCATGTCCCATGTTGGAGGTGACACGAGCGTCGAAAACGTTGATGTTATTTGTACAGTTCGTGATCGTTACGCCCTCCGCAGCATCCGAGGGCACCGTAATCAGCGCCGCCAGAGCGCTTGTTCGCGGGTAGTTGGCGTTATTGAGGGTGTGGATCGTATCGTTAACGTCGCCCACGATGTGTAAATTACTGATAGAAGCTCCACTGTACAGTTGTCCGAACAGCCCATTCAGGAAAAAGTGCACATTGGCGGCGGCCTGCGTACCGTCGTGTACGTTGGTCCGCGTATGCAGGTGGAGGATTTTGTGATTTTGTCCGTCTAATTTGCCGTAAAAGGCCGTATCGGGAATGTTGACGCTGGATAGCGACACCTGATGGAGCGTGGCGATAGGCGTCCAATAGTCGCCGGATAAATCAATATCTTCCGTCAAGACAAAATACTTGCCTTTACCGGCGTTTCCGACAAACCCTTTGAGGGCTTCTAACTGGGTTCTGTTCGTAATTTGATAGGGACTGCTTTGCGAGCCGTCGCCACCTGCAAATTGTGCTTTTGTTGTTTGCACTGTGCACAGCATGATACATGCTGCCAATAAAGAGAAAACTTTTTTCATGTGAATAAATTTAAAAATGAAACATAAAAAATTATTGAATATAGGGGGTTCGACAAAAAAAACGACTTTTGACGTACCCCCTGAAAAAAATTAATTATCAACTGTTTTTGCTAAAGGGTTATAATCGGTTTCCAGCAAAGGAACCATCCAAGTTTGCTTGTTCTGATCTTCCGGGCCCCATTCGCCGTGAAAGGCTTCTAAGTAGCTGCCGCCTTGGGAAATGGCTGTGTGTACGATCCGGTCGCCCCAGCGTTTGGTCATGAACCAGTCGAAACCTTCGCCCCAGAGTTCGATTTGAGAGAGGAATTTGATTTCCTCCAACAATTCGTCGCCGGTTTTTGTGCAGGCGTATTGGGGGTTGCGTCCGGAATCTTTCGTTAATGTAATCAGCGCATTCCGGGCGGCGTTTTCGTTCCCCAGCTTGTATTGCGCTTCAGCTTCGATGAGATACATTTCGGAAGAGCGGAAATGATTCAGGTTGCCCACATTATCGCTCGTTGTGGAGGTGGGATTGATGCAAAACTTGAGTTGCATATAGGCGGAAAATTTATCATTTGGGTACTCGGCGGGTAACGACAAATTGGGAAATAGCTTGCGTAAGCTGTCGGCGATAACGGCTCCCTTCGGATGTTGCCTGTCTATAGGAAGACTCCAGTCGGTAGAATTAAACGTGTTTTCCGGATAGCCGACCGGATTTAAAAACAAGGTCTTGCGGAGGTCCGTATTGGGAATTTTTTCGTAATACGATTTCACGATTCGTTTCACGCCGCCGGCGGTAGCGGTTGCGGCATAAGCGTTGTATCCCATATAAGCATGAAAGCCGCTCCATTGTTGCCTTTGTTCCGAACCTTGATAGCTACCCCAAATCCATTCCCGGTTTGGGGAATAGAAACCGGATTTATATTCGTTCACCGTCATCAGCGGATAGCCTTCCCGCGCTTTGGGAGCCATTTGGATCGCTTTCTCATAATCGAGTTTATTGATGGCGGCGCGTGCGTAGGTCGCATAAGCCACATTGATATTGGGCGACCAGAAATCGTTGGCGGGTCTTGCCCATCCCGAAGCGGTAAACAGGTCGATAGCTTCGTCCAAATCTGCATAAATCTGCCGGTAGGCGCCGGCCAAAGAGGCTAAGGGCATCGGCTCGTTTCCCGGTTTCAGACGCAGGACAACGGAGGGCGTCGCGCCGTTATTGGAATCCGTCCAACGGTAGGCATACAGTTGTACGAGCATGGTATAAGCGTATGCCCGGAAAACCAGCGCCTGCGCTTTGATGCGCTGTTTTTCCGACAAAGGGCCTTCCGCTTCGTCGATATTGGCTATAACGCTGTTGGCATTGCTTACTAAGCGGTAATAATGCCACCAGGGAAAAGAATCAGATTCATGATTGTTATTTTGGTGCATATTTCCGGCCGCCTTATTCACCGTAAATCCATAGGTGCTCACGCCCCACGAAGTTACCGTATTTCCCGGCGCATTGCCGTAAGAATACTTGATCGATCCTTCCGCTCCGCAAATATCCTGACTGTAAATACCGGTAGAGGCGGAAAGGCCCATCAGGCGGGCAATGCCGTTGATGACCTGCGCGGCCGTCTCCGTCGTCTTAAATACGACGCCATCAGACGCATCCGTACTGGGTTTCGTATCTAAATAATCTTCCGAACAACTCCAACAAGGGAGCAGTAACAGTGCGGAAATCGCTATATTTAATAATGTTTTCATATTCTGTATTTTTTTGATTGATTGTATTAAAAGTCCACCTTGATACCCATAGAAATAATGCGGGGCGCCGCCGCCATGTTTGAGATTTGACCTTCAAACGACATTTGCGAATTCAAACCCTTCCGGGCGGAAAACAGGTAAATGTTTTCGACGGTGGCATTCACGCGTACATTAGATAATTCCAATCCCCGAATCCATTGTTTCGGTAAGGAATAGCTTAGATTGACATTCTTAAACATCAGGTAGGAGCCATCGATCAGCCAGCGGCTGGAGGCCGCATTGTTATCGACGCTATAGGTAGGATCCAGAATCGGAAGAATATTTTTGTCAATCCGGTTGGGCGAAGTTTCCGTCATTCCGTTCGGAGCGCCGTTCCACGAATTGGAAACGTCTTTATGCAAGCCTTCCGGCAGGGTACTGCCCATACCCATCAAATCCCGGTAGGCGTTGTCCATTACTTTGTTTCCCCATCCGTAGGTAAATAAAACATCTAAGGCAAGCCCTTTGTAATTGATTCCGGTCGAGAAGTTTCCCATCACTTTCGGAATCGGCGAGCCTGAAAAATCGCGTTTAGCATAAGTCGTTTTATAAACATAGTCTTTTCCGTTAATGCGAATGATCTGGTCGGCCGGAATTGCCTTTTTCCCTTCCGGAGCGGCTGCGCCATTGGGATCTGCCAGATAATATTCCTGATCGTTGAATTCATACAACGCCCGTCCCGACAACTGGTCAACGCCGGCATACTGATAAACCCAAAAATCATACAAGCCGTGCCCTTCCGTATATTTTTTATCTCCGTCGATGACGCCGTAGTAAGGAGCTACTTTATTTTCATCCGGTATGGTCAACACCGTGTTTTTCAACGATGTAGCATCCAGTTCCACATGCCATCTGAAATTTTTTGAGTTTATAATATCCGTATTCAGGCTGATTTCCACCCCTTGATTGGTTACGCTACCGATATTTTTGGTCAGTTTCGGGGAACGGCTATTATTTACCGTAACTCCGGACGATAGCGGTAAAGAAACGTCGAAGAGCATATCGCGGGTGCGTTTATCAAAATATTCCACCGAAAAATTGAACCGGTCGAAGACGCGTCCGTCTAAAGCCGCGCCGAACGAAGTAATGGTTTCCCAATGGATATCGGGCGCTTCTAATTGCGATTTATACAAGGCGTCGATCATCGCGTTTTGCGTAACGTCGTACAAGCCCATATAACCGTAAAGACCTACGCTGGCGTCATTTCCGGTTTCGCCGTAATTGACCCGCAGTTTCAAATAATCGATTTGGTCTTTGAAACGTTCCATAAACGCTTCTTGCGATATACTCCAGGCGGCGCCTACCGAATAAAAATCCCCCCAACGATAATCGGGATGGAAACGGGAAGAGCCATCTCTGCGGAACGAACCGTCGAGGTAGTATTTTTCATCGTAATTAAACTGCACGCGCGATAAATACGATTCGATACGGCGATTCTGATCATATCCTTCCGGATTGCCGGAAACATCCTTGAAATTCGACAGCCAGGGAGCGTCTCCCAACGCTTTTTTCCCCGTTTTCTTAATGGTTGCATAAATATGATTCCAATCATAATTTTCGTGAGCGACCAAAACATCCAGATGATACAAGTCTTCGAACGTTTTGTTCCAGGTTAATTGTTCCAGCACGGTGTACGTTTTGTAGCTGTTGTCGGTGATGGAAGCCTGTCCGGCCGGAGCAAACTGGCCGATGATCTCATTGTCGTAACTTTGGGCTTGACTGACCCAGGTATCGATGTTTCCGGATACTTTCGCCTTAATATTGTAAGGCAAATTGATTTCGGCAAACAAGCTACCGTTAATGGTTTTAGCGCTCGTATTATTCAGGTTCAACTCGTTTTCCCAAATCATATTCATGCTGGGTTGAACCGGACGGCCGCTGCCTCCGTCGTATTGTTTATTTCCGTTGCTGTCCAAAATATATTCGCCGGTAGTCATATCATGCAAATGCACCGGGTAAACGGGGGGCATGTTCCGCGCCGAAGTAAAGATGCCGGTATTTCCGCCGCCGGTATTTGCTCCCGACGTTTGCCGGTTGGAAGCGGCCAGATTAACGCCCGTTCTCAACCATCGGGTAGGATTCATGTTGATTTTAGCGCGTCCGGTGAACCGGTCCATTTTAGCCAGCGGCATATAACCCTGTTGATCTAAATAACCGATAGAAAAATAATAATCCGATTTTCCGCCGATTCTGCCATCGCCGGAGAGGACATATTCCGAGCGGTGCCCGTCTTGGGTGCCGGCTTCAAACCAATCCAAATCGTCTCGGAAGCCCGATCGCATTTGAGCGACTAATTTGCCGTTGGCATCAAATAAGCGGTCGTTCGGTTGGTCGTAGATATTGTATTTGACGTAATCGGGAATTAATCGCGCGCTTGCTGCGGCCGCTGCGTCGGTTGCCGACATCTGTTGGGAACCGGACATGAAAAAATTGCGGTATCCCTGCCATACGGATTCCATCCATTGGTCGGCTTTCAGGCGTTCGTAATCGGGAAAATAGCGTTGATCAAACCCTTGATTCATCGTCAGCGAAATATGCGGTTTTTCGCTGCTTCCCCGTTTGGTGGTAATGATAATTACGCCGTTGGAGGCGCGATTGCCGTAAAGAGCGGCCGACGAGGCGTCTTTCAGCACATTAATTTCTTCGATATCCTGCGAATTAATATCGGTAATACTTCCTTCGTAAACAAAACCGTCCACGACATACAAAGGAGCATTACTCCCTTTGATAGAAGTAAATCCGCGAACTCTGACGCTGGGATTCGAATCCGGATTGGCGTCGGCGGCGCTTGTCATAATACCTAATTTCCCTTCTAAAAGCGAAGTTATCGAAGTAACCGGCCGCTGTTCGATTTGCTTGGCTCCCAGCGAAGTTACCGCGCCGGTCAGGGCGTTTCTCTTCTGCGTGCCGTAAGCTACCGTAATAACGACTTCTTCCAACTTGTTGTCGGCAAGACTCATCGCAATTTGCATAACGCCCGAAGTGATGGGCGCCGTTAGCTCTTTATACCCCAAATATTTGAATTGTAATTGAGTGGCCGATTGGGGAACGACCAGTTCAAATTTACCATCTAAATCAGTTGCCGTGCCTAAACCGGTACCCACCACCGTAACGGTTGCTCCGATAATGGGTTCGTTGGTTTCGTCAACAACAACGCCTTGCACGCTTTTTGTTTGTGCCTGAACATAGTTTATGCTCATTGCTAAGCAACAAACCGTTAGTAATAGAATTTTCTTCATAAGAATTGAATAATAGTATTAAAAAAAATCGTTTTTTTGAATTGTTAAGTTACGTTGATTTTCGTAGAATTGAAAATCATTTATCCAGGCCGGATAGTCAACATAGCTATTCGTATATAGAATATGCTTTCTAAATGAAATTTAGCTTGCGCTTGCGTTATGCCACAATATATGGCTGATAATGTAAAAACAAGGGTTCTATTCATTGCTATATAATATCGGGGACAAAAGTATAAAAAAAATGTTATTGTATATACCATTTCTTTAATAAAAATGAAAAAATATTTTTTTAATGTTAAGTTTTTATTCTTTTATTGATTGGTTTATTGCTCACAAGTAAGTCATATATAATTAAATAACCTGTTGATGGAAGGACTGTCGATGTAATCCCTGACAGGTCGCGCTCCGCGCACGGTACTTGGTATGATTGTGGAGAATGTATCAAAAGGTCAATTTCTCGTCATTGGACCGGGCCGATTCTCGCAATGACGGTTTTGTTACTTTTGAGACAGCCTCGCGTAGGGAGAGGGCAAGAAAAACGTCGGCACCTTTGGAGGAAAACGTAATAACGATTTAGGAAAAAGGTACTGACGTTTTTGGGAAAAGCTAAGGAGGAATTTTATGAATGACACTATCGGGTTACTTTGTCCCGTTAGGGACGGAATGTTGGTAGAAACATCGTTCATCCATCACCAATCCTTTGTCCCGTCAGGGACAACATGTCAATAGAAATTTGTATTACCCCTACCACAACAAAACCTCGTTAGAGGTTTCATATTGATTCAATCGGATTAAAAACATCAGG
>JAITAH010000391.1 GCA_031284225.1 Dysgonamonadaceae bacterium
AGGGCGACGAGGTTCTCAAAGCCCGAAAACATCGTCGGATTCTCAAACACCCGATCGACAAAATTGACCGCTATATAATCGCTCAGGATAATCTTTTTGGCCAAACCGTTGAGTATCCAGAAGACCGCCAACCCGAACTGTTTCCTGCCCAAATGATAAGGTTTATAAATTTGGGGAACAAACTCGCTGGCGCGAACAATCGGCCCCGCCACTAACTGAGGGAAAAACGTAACGTAAAACCCAAAGTTCAGAATTTCTTTGACCGGCTCGATGCGCTTCCGGAAGACATCCATCAAATAGCTGATGTTCTGGAAGGTATAGAAAGAAATACCGACCGGCAACAGAATGCTGGAAACATCGAATCGCGCTTTTCCGCTCAAAACATTACCCATCCACGCAAAAGCGTCGAAAATACGCAATTGCGTACCCAACAAGTGATTGATGATATCCGTTATAAAATACGCATATTTGAAATAACACAGGAAAAACAAATTGACGGCCAATCCGATCCATAAATGCGTCCGCCGCCCTTTTTCCGTACGCGCCCGGCGAATCCATTGCGCCTCGTAAAAGTTAAAAATGGTGGTAAAGATTAAAATCAAGACAAAGAGTCCGCTGGTTTTGTAATAAAAAAACAGGCTGACCAGACAAAGAAAAACATTCCGCCACGCAATTCGCTTTTGCAACAAAGCGAATCCGGCAAACGCCAATGCAAAAAATATCCAGAAATAAAACTGGGTAAACAGCAACGGATATTCCGAATCGAATGTAAACAAGTTTTTCATTTCGTTTTATAATAATCAACGAGCGCATTGTAAAACAGATCGCCTATCAGCAGGTAGCCTTCTTTGGTGAAATGTACCTTATCTCGACTTGCTAAACCGGCGTTTTGCCATTTCTGCATCGAACGCAACCCGCCCATCAGCGAAAACAAATCCCAAACGCCGCCTTGATGCTCTTCGGCCAATTGATAAAATGCTTTCCGGGCAACGGCGCCATTGGTATTGACCTGATATTTGCGCCGGGAAACCCGCCGGTACGAATCGTTGTTCGTGATAAAGATGTAGGCGCAATTCGGATTGACCCGCTCGATTTTTTCAATCAACGCATTGTAGTTCCGGCAAAAAGATTCATTCGTAAAATCCTTCGACAGGGCGTCGTTGATGCCGATCGCAAAAATAATCAAATCCGGTTCCAGCAAATGCAATTCGTCCTCGAACTGCTCGCTTTTCAAATACGATGAAACTGAAGCGCCATTGACGCCAATGGCATGATAAACAATTCCCGGCGTTTCTTTCTCCGGAATAAACCCGTGAACAATAAACGTATGCGGTATCGTATCGGTTTGAATAAAGCCGACGCTGAACGCATAATCGGGTTCGGGCAAATCGAAGAGATAGGTTTTCGTGATGTAATCCCAATGAGCGGCCAGCGTATCGTTATTATAATAAAGAACCGGCTTAACGTTGTCGCCATCCTCCTCTTCATAACCCAGCAAACGCAGTTGGGTAAATTCCCAGCGCAGGGTTTCACCCGGATTCAGGAAGATGTTGATTTGTGCCGCCGGATCTTTCGTGTAAACAGCTATTCCGCTCATTCCCAATGGGATTTCCCGGTTTTTCTGGATGTTTTTGACGGTATTCCATTGACCGGAATACGTAACCTTATAATTGGCCGGATTGTTGGTTTTCGCTACGGAGAACGGGAATATCAACCCGCGCGGCGTATGGAAATCCCCGTTCACTATATCCAAGTTTTGCCGGACTTCGTGCGAAAACAAATCCGCCTGAACGTGCGACCCGCCAATGTGCAAAATATTGATTCTCCCCTGCCCTGCCTGCACTAAGGTGTCTATTTTCTGAAAAAACCGGTTGAGCCGCGTGGAATCCTTGCCCGGAACCTGAATGGCATTATCGCCGTAATGGATAAAGTTGTATTTGGGAACATCGACGGTATGGATATCCTCTTTGGTACGTTGCGCCTGCAACGGAAGGCACAAGGCCATGAACAATCCGAT
Source organism: Dysgonamonadaceae bacterium (assembly GCA_031284225.1). The sequence continues at coordinate 2,018 of JAITAH010000391.1, forward strand.
GAGTCCGTATTTTGTCATTCGGCAGTATCGTTGGAAGAAAATGGATTTCCGGTTACAAACCGGTAATAATCGTAGTAAACCATCAGCGTTTCGCAGAACAGGGCAGCCATCCGATCGGCGCCTTTCACCGTAAAGTGGATATAATCGGGAGCGGCCAACGCCGGCGAATGTTTTACCCATTCCATCATGGAATTGTTGCCGCCCATCACTTCATACATATTCCAAAAAGCGGCTCCGTTAGACACAGCGGCTACTTTCATGGCTTCAATCATTGGCTCCAAAAAGGGATAGGTGCAGAGTTTGCCGTTCACTTTGGTGGACATGTCGGCGGGGCCTATCAGCAGAATTTTTGCTTCCGGACAGACTTTTCGCAAATAAACAATCTGCTCCGATAAGTTGTTTTGATACGCCTGAATGGCTTTGTTGCTCCGAATCGCAGGCATCATATTTCCGCCAAATTCCAGAAGAATCAGCCGGGCATTCAGTTCCTTGAACATGGAAGCCATAACCGCCGAATCCAACGTACTGAAAAACGTGCCCGAACTGCCCCGAAACGGGACGTTATCGACTGCTACTCCCGAAGTTCCATCGACGGCAACGCCATATATTTCACCCGAACCCGACAGGCGTAATGAAAATTTGTTCACCGGTTCGGGCAATTGCCACGTATAAACTTTCACCGGCGAAGCAACGCCTGTAACCGTCTCTTTCACGATCTCTTTACCGGAAGAAGTCAACCGGGCTTTGAAATTTTTGTCCCGTCCTACGAACAGGCGAATGGTTTGGAATTTCCGGACATTTTCGTCCGTGTTTTTCCAATTCCGGGCGATAACAGACATCGAGCTTTCCCCGCTCATCTCGCCGACTTGTCCCAATACGCCGTAGCGTTTGTGCGACGCCCGGTTTTGATGCATCCCCGAAACAATATACCGGTTGATGTTTTCCGACGCCGACTGTCCGACCGAAACCGACGGAAGGGGTTGTACCGCCGGCAGCAATCCCGGTCCTTCGCCGCCGAATCTATCCTGCAAGCGCCGGCGGATACCGCCTGTAATTCGATCGCTTTCTATCTGCGAATCGCCGTAATGCAGAATATGGACGATTTCCTGACGGGTGCGGCAACTGTCCAAACCGGCAAAAAAATCATTCAGGTAATTCCAATCTTCGTTGGGCATACTTATCCGCGAAGGGTTGTCTTGAAAGAATTTCGTATAAAAGGCCAACGAATCGGCATAGATCGAATCCTGATATCGCTGCAAGCGAAGACTTTCTTCCAATGCCTGTACCCGTTGCAAAGCCGACGTCGAACGACTGTCGCCGCTCATAATATTTTCCAGCGTAGGAAAATAGAGTTTTCGTCCGACAAACGTAACGCCTTCTTCCGGGAAAAAGGCGCAGATATCCCCTAAAAAGGCTAAAACAATTACAATAAACAGCAAGGTATGACGAGCTTTCACGATTAATCATTCATTTTTACAAAAAAGTTCGTAAAGGTAGTAAAATAAAATCGATTTGCATAATACATTGCAAATACTTATTTTTGCGCATAAAAGAACAGCCATGCAACCCATCCAAATGGTCGATTTGACTACTCAATACAAACGGATACAGCCGGATATGGATCAAGCTGTATTAGCGGTTATTCGTTCCGGACAATACATTAACGGACAAGCGGTAACTGCATTTTCCGAAGATTTAAAGCGTTATACCGGTTCCAAACATGTTATTCCCTGCGCGAATGGCACGGACGCTCTGCAAATGGCGTTGATGGCGCTCGATTTACAACCCGGCGACGAGGTCATTGTCCCCGCTTTTACTTACGCGGCCAGCGTCGAAGCGATTGCCTTGCTGCGATTGACGCCCGTTCTGGTTGACGTCGATCCGGAAACGTTTAATATCGACGCCGGAAAAATCGAAGAAGCGATTTCCCCAAAAACCAAAGCGATGATTCCGGTGCATCTTTTCGGACAAACCGCCGATATGGAGCCGCTGATGGAAATCGCCCGAAAACGCCATTTATATATTGTAGAGGACAATGCACAAAGTATCGGCGCGGTCTATACGTTTTCCAACGGCCTCCGGAAACAGGCGGGCGTGATGGGCGATATCGGCACGTTGTCGTTTTTCCCAACGAAAAATTTAGGCGCTTACGGCGATGGCGGCGCTCTTTTAACGAACGACGAAGCGTTGGCTCAATCTCTCCGGATGATTGCTTCGCACGGACAAGCGCAAAAATACCGGCACGAACGTATCGGATGCAATTCCCGGCTGGATACCCTGCAAGCGGCCATCCTGAACGTGAAATTGCCGCACTTGCCCGCCTACATCGCCGCCCGAAGAAAGGCTGCCGCCGCTTACGACGCCGGATT
>JAITAH010000186.1 GCA_031284225.1 Dysgonamonadaceae bacterium
GGAACGAATCGAACCGGCCGTGGAGATGATCAAAAGTTTCTGTCTGGCAGGGGTGAACAACACAATGAACCGGTTTAATAACAAATGAACGAAGTAAGAATAGACAAATGGATGTGGGCAACCCGCATTTTCAAAACACGCGCGATTGCCTTGGAAGCCTGCAAGAAAAACCGGGTAATGGTCAACCAGCTTCCGGCCAAGCCTTCGCGGATGATTAAGGCAGGCGATGTGATTCAAGTCCGCAAACCGCCCGTTACCTATTCGTTCAAAGTATTGGATTTGACACAAAGCCGGATAGGCGCTAAGATCGTTCCCCAATATTTGGAAAATATTACGCCGCCCGAACAGTACGAAATCCTCGAACTGCAGAAAATCAGCGGCTTTGTCGATCGCGTGCGCGGCGCCGGACGTCCCACCAAGAAAGACCGTCGCGATTTGGACGAATTGGGTACGCCCGTTTTTATCGACGATTTCGATTTCGATTTCGACTTCGATTTCGATTTCGATTCGTAATTTATTCATGCTAATCGATCATTCGAAATGTTTCCCTGTTTACAAGTCAATCATCTAACCAAATCGTTCGGAGATTTGATGCTTTTCGCGGATCTCTCGTTCGGCATTGCCGAAAGGCAGCGATTGGGGTTGATTGCCAAAAACGGCAGCGGTAAAACCACCTTGCTGAACATTCTGGCAGGCAAAGAAGATTACGACAGCGGCGAAATCGTTTTCCGGAACGATTGGCGGACAGGTTATTTGGAACAAAATCCGGATTTCCCTCCGGAAATGACGGTTTCGCAAACCTGCGCTGGCGCCGGCAATGAATTACTCGCCAAACAAATCCTGACCCGGTTCAAAATCACCGATTGGAATCAAAAAGTGGAAGAACTGTCGGGCGGACAGCTCAAACGGGTTGCCTTGGCGCATGTGCTGATGTCCGAACCCGATTTGCTGATCCTCGACGAACCGACTAACCATCTGGATTTGGAAATGATCGAGTGGCTCGAAGATTATCTGTCCCGCACAACGGTTACGCTACTGATGGTTACGCACGACCGGTATTTTTTAGACCGGGTATGCAACGGAATCCTCGAAATCGATAACCGGCAACTATATTCTTATAAAGGCAATTACAATTATTATCTGGAAAAACGACAGGAACGGATAGCGGCGCAAAATACGGAATCGGAACGCGACAACAACCTCTTCCGAAAAGAATTGGAATGGATGCGCCGGCAACCCCAGGCGCGAGGCACAAAGGCCAAATACCGCATCGACGCTTTCCGCGATTTGGAAAAAAAACTGCGGCAGGAGAATCGTCCGGATACGATTCGGCTGGATGTAAAAGCGTCCTACATAGGCAATAAAATATTTGAAGCCCGGAACGTTTCCAAACGATTCGGCGATACCTGCATCACGAAAGATTTCAATTATACCTTTTCCCGCTACGAAAAAATGGGCGTCGTCGGCGCTAACGGTACGGGTAAAACCACCTTTATCCGGATGTTGATTGGCGAAGAACGGCCCGATGCAGGCGTTTTTGAAATCGGCGAAACCGTTACTTTCGGCTATTACAGCCAAAACGGCCTCTCGTTCGACGAAAACAGGAAAGTCATTGATGTTGTCCGAGATATCGCCGAAGTCATCGACTTGGGCGCCGAACGCAAGCTGACGGCTTCCCAATTCCTGCAACATTTCCTTTTCCTGCCCGAAAAGCAACACGATTACGTCCACAAACTGAGCGGCGGCGAAAAACGCCGGTTATATCTCTGCTCGATATTAATAAAAAATCCGAATTTCCTGATACTGGACGAACCGACCAACGATTTGGATATTATCACCCTGAATATTTTGGAAGAATATTTGGCCGATTTCAAGGGTTGCGTGATTGTTGTTTCGCACGACCGCTATTTCATGGATAAGGTAGTCGATCACCTGCTGGTATTCAAGGGACAGGGCGAAATCAAGGACTTTCCGGGCAATTATACGCAATATCGCGAAACCCTGCCAAAGAGCGCGGCGCTCGATTCGCCACAGGCGGAAAAGAAAGTTTTGCCGGAAAATCGCACGCCGGATGCCGCACGCCGCGCTCCCCGACTGACATTCGGCGAAAAGCGGGAACTGGAAACCCTGGAACAAGAAATTGCCTCCCTGGAAGCCGAACAAACGCAATTGGAACAGGAATTATCGTCCGGTCGGTTAGCGAACGACGAACTGTTGCGGAAATCGCAACGCATCAGTCGGCTTATGCAATCCTTGGACGAAAAAGCGATGCGCTGGATGGAATTGTCGGAAAAAGCGTAAAAAAATCCTCAAATCCTTGCATAATTCAAAAAAACATTTTACTTTGGCGCCCGGTACCCGGTATGCGGTTCTCGGCGCTCGATGCGGTTGTGTTCCTGCGGAACAACCTGTCAATAGAACCCCGATACGCCATATCCCCCCTTTGTCCCGTCAGGGACAACCGGTTGGCCGTGCGCCGCGTACCGTGCACCGTTTTCTGGATTGCTTCGTCGCTTCGCTCCTCGCAATGACGGGACGCGACGGAATCTGGAATAATAACAACCTTTAGATGGACTGCTAATAAGAATGGATGGTCGAGAGT
>JAITAH010000189.1 GCA_031284225.1 Dysgonamonadaceae bacterium
CGTAGCCGGAGCGTCCAACATTACATCGCGGCCGGAGTTGTTCTTCGGGAAAGCGATGCAATCGCGAATGGAATCCAAGCCGGCGAAAATCGACACCAAACGGTCTAATCCGAAAGCAATACCTCCGTGGGGCGGAGCGCCGTATTTGAACGCATTCATCAGGAATCCAAATTGGGTTTGTGCCTGTTTGGCTGAAAATCCAAGAACAGAAAACATTTTTTGCTGCAATTCGCTGTTATAAATCCGAATCGAGCCGCCGCCGATTTCCACGCCGTTGATAACCATATCGTAAGCATTGGCCCTTACGTCGCCCGGACGACTGTCCAGCAACGGAATATCTTCCGGTTTAGGACTTGTAAACGGATGGTGTTTAGCAAAATAACGTTTCAATTCTTCATCGTATTCCAAGAGGGGAAAATCGACGACCCAAAGGCAATTGTATTTGTTTTTGTCGCGTAAGCCCAAGCGAGAACCCATTTCCAAACGCAATTCGTTCAATTGTTTTTGCGTTTTTTCCGTTTCGCCGCAAAGGATGAGCAATAAATCGCCCGGTTGAGCGCCGGCGCGTTCCATCCACTTTTGCAAATCTTCGGGTGAATAGAATTTATCGACAGACGATTTCAGGCTTCCGTCGGCTTCGTAACGAACGTATATCAATCCTTTAGCGCCGATTTGCGGGCGTTTTACAAAATCGGTCAGTTCGTCCAATTGCTTGCGGGTGTAGGCGGCGCATCCTTCCGCACAAATGGCGCCGACATATTCCGCACCGTCAAACACGCCGAATCCTTTGCCCGGCGTTAAATCTTTTATCTCAACGAGCGACATTCCGAAACGGGTATCCGGTTTGTCCGAGCCGTACAAACGCATGGCATCGGCATACGTCATCCGTGGAAATTCGGGAAGTTCGATTCCCTTGAGGGTCTTGAACAGATATTTGGTTAGTCCTTCAAAAATGTTCAGGATATCTTCCTGTTCGATGAACGACATTTCGCAGTCGATTTGTGTAAATTCCGGCTGACGGTCGGCGCGTAAATCTTCGTCGCGAAAGCATTTCACGATTTGAAAATAGCGGTCGAAACCCGATACCATCAACAATTGCTTCAAGGTTTGGGGCGATTGGGGAAGTGCGTAAAATTCGCCGGGATTCATGCGCGAAGGTACCACGAAATCGCGGGCGCCTTCGGGCGTGGAACCTATCAAAACCGGCGTTTCCACTTCCAAAAATTTATTTTCGTTCAGATAACTTCGAGTGGCAAAAGCCATTTGGTGGCGCAATTCGAGATTGGAACGAACCGGTGTACGGCGCAAATCCAAGTAGCGGTATTTCATCCGCAGATCGTCGCCGCCGTCGCTTTCGTCTTCGATGGTAAAGGGCGGCGTTTCCGAAGGATTCAGTATCCGGAGTTCCGACACGATGATTTCGATATCGCCGGTCGGAATGTTCGGGTTTTTGTTGGAACGTTCGGCAACGCGGCCTTTGGCCTGAATGACCCATTCACGTCCCAGCTTCGCGGCTTGTTCACACAAACCGGCATTCGTTTCCTGATTGAAAACCAATTGCGTAATTCCGTAACGATCGCGCAAATCAACGAAAATCATTCCGCCGAATTTACGGGCTTTTTGCACCCAGCCGGCCAATGTTACTTCCTGATTCAAATGGGTAATGCGGAGTTCGCCGCATGTATTTGTTCTGTACATATTTTTTAATTTTCCGGGTGCAAATTTACGAGATAAAAATGACTTTTAGGGCAGTAGTTGGATATTTTTTACAGTTCCCTTTTATATTCGTACCTTCGCGTCGCTTTTCACGAAGAAAGGCGCTCGAAAGAAAGGCGGATTTTTCAATAGTTGCAGCAAAAAAATCCGGATGAAAAAGAAAAAGAATTTTGAGATTCACTCCGTAATCCCTACCTTTGTCGCTCAACTAACAATCAACAACAATTAGAATGACAATTCAAGCGCTCCTCTTGCAAGACGTCGAACGTTTATATGCCGTTAAAATCCCGGAAACGCTGGTGCAACTCCAGAAAACCAAGAAAGAATTTCAAGGGCATCTTACGTTGGTCGTCTTTCCGCTGTTGAAAATATCGAAGAAAAATCCGGAACAAACCGCCGTCGAAATCGGGGAATATTTGCTAAAAAATCAGCCGGTCGTTATCGGTTTCAATGTGATTAAAGGTTTTTTAAACCTGACGGTTTCGTCCGTTTACTGGATTGAGTTGCTGAACGATATTCACCGGGATTCGTCTTTCGGGACGCAGGAAATTCGCCCCGGTTCGCCGCTGGTGATGATCGAATATTCTTCTCCCAACACCAATAAGCCTTTGCATTTGGGACATATCCGGAACAACCTGCTGGGATACAGTCTTTCGGAAATCCTGAAAGCGACCGGAAACCGCGTGGTGAAAACCAATATTGTAAACGACCGCGGCGTCCATATCTGTAAATCCATGCTGGCGTGGAAACGCTGGGGCGCCGGCGAAACGCCCGAATCGTCAGGGAAGAAAGGCGATCACTTGGTCGGCGATTATTATGTGAAATTCGATCAAGAATATAAAAAGGAACTGGCGGAACTGGAAGCGTCCGGTCTGACCGCCAAAGAGGCGGAAGCCCACTCGCCGCTGCTGGCCGAAGTCCGCGAAATGCTGCGGAAATGGGAAGCCGGCGATGCGGAAACCGTCAGCCTCTGGGAAACAATGAATGCCTGGGTGTATGCCGGTTTTGAAGAAACTTACCAAGCGCTGGGCGTCGATTTCGACAAAATTTACTACGAATCGCAAACTTACCTCGAAGGCAAGGATAAAGTGTTGGAAGGTCTGAAAAAAGGTATTTTTTACCGGGAAACGGACGGATCGGTCTGGGCAGATTTAACGGCCGACGGCTTAGATAAAAAACTGCTCTTGCGCGCCGACGGCACGTCCGTTTACATGACGCAAGACGTTGGAACCGCTAAACTGCGTTTCGACGATTATCCGATAGATAAAATGATTTATGTGGTTGGCAATGAACAAAATTACCATTTTCAAGTATTGTCGCTGCTGCTCGATAAATTGGGATTCCGATTCGGTAAAGATCTGGTACATTTTTCCTACGGTATGGTCGAATTGCCCGAAGGGAAAATGAAATCGCGCGAAGGTACCGTGGTTGACGCCGACGATTTAATCCGGGAAATGGTACAAACCGCTCGGGAAACCTCCAACGAATTGGGAAAATTAGACGGATGCACCGAAGCGGAAGCCAACGAAGTTGCCCGTACTGTGGGTCTCGGCGCATTGAAATATTTTATACTGAAAGTCGATCCACGCAAAAACATGGTGTTCAACCCGAAAGAATCCATTGATTTTAACGGGAATACCGGACCGTTTATTCAATACGCCTACGCCCGCATTCAATCGGTGAAACGCAAAGGCGAGCAATACCTGACCGCTGGCGCAACCGTGAACCCCAACGCCCCGGCGAACGAAAAAGAGATTGCGTTGATTCAGAAAATATCGGAATTTCCGGCGATTGTACAGGAAGCGGCCGATACGTTAAGTCCTTCGGTAATCGCCAATTATATCTATGATCTGGTAAAAGAATACAACCAATTTTACCACGATTATTCTATTCTGGGAGAAACGGACGAAGATATACGGAAATTCCGTCTGCTCTTGTCCGAAAATACAGGCAAAGTGATCCGTACCGGTTTCGGATTGTTGGGAATTAATGTACCTGAAAGAATGTAATCTGGGCATAAAATGAGAAAAAAATTCTTAGCGCCGGTTTTAGTTCTTCTTTTGTTTTCCTGCGGGAAACAGGAAACGTATTATCTGACGCAGGGCGAAATATTTAAAACTTATTTGCATATTAAATACAAATACCACAGGGATTTAGAAAAAGAGATCTACGCCCGTTTGGACAGTATCGACCGTTCGTTGAATCCATTCAATCAACAATCGATTCTCTATAAGGTTAATCATAACGAAGAAGTGGAGGTGGACGACGCTTTCATCGCCGTATTCAATAGAGCGCAGGAAATTTCCCGGATAAGCGACGGATATTACGACATTACTTGCGCTCCGCTGGTCAACCTTTGGGGATTTGGTTATGAAAAAACGGATTCCATTGCGCCGGAAGTTATCGACAGTATCAAACAGTTCGTCGGTTACAGGAAAGTCCGGTTGGAAGGACGGCGGGTAATTAAGTCGGATTCCCGCGTGCAACTCAACGCCTCCTCCATCGCCAAAGGATATGCGGTGGATGCGATTGCCGGACTGCTTCAATCGCACGACATTCCGGATTTCCTGATTGAAATCGGCGGGGAAATCCGCACACAGGGAAAAAATCCGGACGGCAAACCCTGGAGCATCGAAATCTTGAAACCGGTGGACGAAGATCGGAAGAGCACACGTCTGAACTCCAGTCACC
>JAITAH010000339.1 GCA_031284225.1 Dysgonamonadaceae bacterium
AAATTGTTCAGATTTCTAGAATAAGAATAAGGCAAACGCCTTTTAGTTAGTATGTAATATTAAAAATACTGTCTGTTTCTTTATAAAATTTTAATAATGTTGTTTAAAAACGTGACAAAGTTAGTTAGATTTTTTAGAAAAACAAACAAGAATAAGGCTAAATCTTTTATTGAGGCGCTAATGGAAAAAATTTACAGGCAGAACGCGAAGCGATTGGGGGTTACTCATATTGAAAACCTGCGGTTTTCCGCTTTTTCATTCCTTTCAGGGCCTTGCCCGGCGAAGGATCTGCCTTCGTCGAGTAAGAAGTAAGCGTTAAGCAGGCGCGGTTTATTCAAGTTTAAAAATTATTATACAAATTTCATACATTTAAATCGTAAACGATTGTTTGAATCCCTTCCTTTCCGCTATAACTTCTTGCTGGAGGAAGTACTCAGCAATTCCGCTGTTTTTCGCATTTGTTAAATGAATTTGCGGTTTATTGATTTTTTTATTCATTTTTTTGCATAATAAAAATTATATATTAATTTTGTAAAATTAATTATTAGTAAACAGAGAATGACCTTTTTTTCAAAAAAAATTTTCGTTTTTGGTTTTTTTTATTCCAAAAGCCTGAAAGTTAGCGAATGTTTGTGGGAAAAACTTACGCACACAAAAGAAAAGACAAGAAATTTAATCTTAAAAATCAATCGTAGTTTACCTTTCACCGGAATACCGGTCGTTTTTAAAAGATGTAACCTTTGAACAGGAAATTTTCTCCTTTCCAAAGGTTTTTTATTTAATTAATTTTTATTATTTATGAAACATTTATGTATTTCAAACGCCAAAAAGCGTGAAAATCAGCAAATTGCTGATATTTCGCCTCGTTCGTCAACTCGTTTACTTGTTGGCTCGTTAACTTATCACCTTTTTCGTATGAAACGGCTACACCTGTTTTTAATTTGTGTACTGTATTTAAACGGATCTCTGCGGGGACAAAGTTCTATTTTCATTCATCCGGATACAGAAGAAAAAGGCATAGAAAATGCCGGTATCAAAAAGAGTGAAAAAAACGTTTTAAGACGTGGTTTCAACAATTGGGCTGAAGAACATCCGATATTGTCCGGAGAATCTTTAGCAAGCGCTATTGCGAGAAGTCATTCGGAACTGACGGATTCGCCGCTGAATGCTGCGAATTTAGATTCCGCACTCACTGTTGATAAAGCTTGGGGAACTGTTTATTTTCTTGATAAAACAGCAACTGATGCGGCTTATCCTTCGCAATTTTATACCAAATCGTTGTTGCTAAATGATACAATAAAAAATGGCAGTACCTACTATGATGCTGCGACTTTTACTTTCTATAATAAGGATTTGAAAGAACAGCATACCATTACGGTCGATCTGACTAAATATTCTTATTGCAATGATATTATAGTTTTGAATCAATTTTCGAGGCAATTTTTTAATTCGGCAACAAGTTCTAAACTGGTATATATTTTTCTGATTCATTACTTCGAACCGGCACAAAGGCCGACGGATCAAAAATATGCCTGTCTTGTCGTTGATGAAACAGGGACGTTGCTTACCACAATACCCGACGCATCCGGCGTGTATCTGTATTACAATTCCAGTAATTCAAAAATCATTGTTGATAAGTGGAAACATCAGCAGGATTCGCTTCAGTTTGACGTTTATAATGCACGAAATTTCCATACGAATCCTACGCTCCGTAAAACACATAAATTCGGTGCGGATGTACTGACAAATATTGATGGACCGCTCCTTGGGGTCAAACGCATAGGAACTGCGGATTATTATTATTTCTCCCATTATGAAAAACCGTTCTGGAAAAGCCAAAGCCCGAATTGGGAAGCGCAGGAAGATAATTCTTTCATCATTGAGCTTTTCAATTGCAGCAATACCAATCTTTACAAAACCATTAAGTTGCCTGTCATCGGCTTTACACCGCAAACGGTGAGTTCCATTGCGTTTGACTACTCTTTTTCGGATTACAGTTTAACAACGAATGTTTTTAATTCGGATAATAAGATCGAGTTGATTTATGCAACCAGTCATTATTTTTCCAATTGCGATTGTTACAAAGAAAAGTATTATCTGGTCAACGAGGACGCTGAAATTTTAGACAGCATTCCTTTGCTGATAGGCGGAGATATTGTAAAACTGGCCAATTTGAAAGGATTTGACGCGCAATATGCCTTAATGGAACAGGCTGCTACCGGTAGCGGGATTGCAAAAATTCACTTTTTCGATCTTCAATCATGGAATATGGTCAATACGTTTAACGCGGTGCACGAAGGAGAGTTGCTTTCTTTAAATTTTGAACGCACCCTGATTGACAAAGAGCATTATGCTTATGTTTTCCGGATGGGAAACCCTTTTACCGAAAACGGGAATGTATATTCCAAAGTAAACTGGTATAATCCGGATGGAACTTTATACAAAAATGTGAAGTTCAATTTAGGTCCCAATGGCATTTATTTCGCCTCTCAAATAGGAAAATCTACTTTAAATCCCTATTTGTTTAATTCCGATGATAAAATGGAATATATCGGTTTTGCCCAAATAAAAAACGGCAGTACGACTGTCAATTCTGTACGTATTTATAGCGAGGACGGAGAATTGCTTTTCCAAGCCAACGACGATCCGGTAAAAGGACGTATCGGCAGCGGGTTATATACTGTTTCGGAAGGAAAACAGTATGAATATTTCATTGTGTCGTACTCGAAAGGGCTTCCGAATGTTCCTGTCGAATATAATTTTTATAAATTACCTTTCAGCTCGTTCGGCGGAGGAAACGGAACGGAAGATAATCCATACATTATTCGATCGGCAGGCGATTTCGACCTTATCCGCCGCAACTTGAAGGCTTCTTATGCTCTTGCCAATGATATAGACATGGCGACTATTCTCAATACTCAATATGCCTCTTCGGGCTGGTTGCCTATCGGCACTTTTCAGGGGAAAATTGACGGGCAGGGATATGCTGTCCACAATTTTAAATTAGAGAATAATTCCGATGGCAGCGCCGCTTTGTTTAGCGATTTGGGGACGCTTGCCGGTTCGAAAGTTTGGATAAAAAATCTTCATATTGTAGATGCCGAAATCACAACCTCATCTTCTAACTCGAATCTGGCTTTTCTGGCAGGTAGAATGACCGGTCCCACTGCCGGCTCTCTTGATTCCGTTTATATCTATAATTGTCATGTAAGCGGGAATATTACAGAAGGCAACGGGTTTCCAGCCAATGGAAACATAGGGGGAATTGTCGGACAGGCAAGCAGTTATGCAGGAGTGACCGGATCCAGCTTTGAAGGTACGATACAAAATACGGCAGGCGCTGCTGTTAATCCTAAAATCGGCGGTATTTTAGGCAACGCCATGACGAGCGCTTACGTAAATGCTTCTCATACGAAAGGGCAAATCAGCATCGAAAACGGTAATTTAACAGCTATCGGCGGTATCGTAGGAAGTGTACAAAACGGAGTTTCTGTAAGAAACAGTTATTCGTCCATGAATCTGAAAGGAAGTACGGACGTCGGCGGAGTCGCCGGCTCATTTACCAGAACTCCGAAAGGCTTGATTGAAAATTGCTACGCAACCGGCACTATTATTGCGGAAAAAGCAAGCGGCAATTATTATGCGGGCGGTGTTATTGGTTCTACCGATGTAAACAGCGGACATATATCCGGTTATTATCCGAACCAGACCGTGAATAAAACCAGTCTGAACATGTCGGGATTGATTGCATTAAACGATAGCGTTACCGCCCTTTATGCCAACCGGGTTTCCGGTAAAAGTGCAGAAGCCAACGCTTCCGCCGAACTTTTGAACGGCGCATTTACACTTGATTCAATTCGTTATTGTTATGCATTAAGTACCTTGAAAATCGGTCCTGCCGGAACAGAAACTGCGATATCTTCAACGGACGCCAATAATATTGACGGCGCCGATATAACGATGGATGCATTGACAAAAGAATTTTATACCGGCATTGGATGGAATTTCGGGAATACGGTCGAAGCGCCCTGGGTTTGGAACGAAAACGGAAAACCGCGTTTGTGGTATGAATATCAGGTAACCGGTGTAATCCTGAATAATTTGTCGGCACATATCGACGTCACGGAAACACTTCAATTAATACCGACTGTTTACCCGGCGGATGCTAAAAATCAGAATATTACGTGGGCGTCTTCCGATCCGGAAATAGCTTCGGTCGGGGAGGCAAGCGGTTTAGTAACCGGTTTGAAATTTGGAACGGCAACAATTACCGTCACTACCGAAGAAGGTGGATTTACGGCCTCTTGCGTTGTTCGGGTCGGAATTGCCGAAACGATTGCGCTAAATAAAAATGAATTGATTCTAAAAAAGTCTGAAGAAGAAGTTCTGACAGTTGACATTTTGCCGGAGGAAGCTGTTTATAGGGATGTTACATGGAAAAGCTCTGTGCCGGAAATTGCTACGGTAGATGCCGGAAAGGTAACTGCTATTGCCGAAGGTGAATGTTTTATTGTTGTTTCGCTAAATAATAGCGATTTGGCTGATACCTGCAAAATAATCGTAACGCGCGATTTAGCCATTCAACTGCCGGACGCCAATCACAATGTATCACTTATCAATACAAAGGAAAGGCTTGAAATAAATTCGCAGGAAACGATGGAACAAGTGAATATTTATGATGTGGATGGAAAATCAGTTTACACTTCTCCGGAAAGGGCAACCCGGTTTTTAATTTCGACTGCCCGTTGGAACAAAGGCGTTTATATTGTTAAAATTACAGGTAACAATATGATTCTGCGCCGGAAATTGATTGTTCAATAAACGATTATAGCCGAAGATAGAAGACAGACACAGACATAAAAGCTTATCTGTGTCTGTCTTCTAGCAAATGCAACGTTATTAAAGAAACTATTTTTAGGCGTATCAAAGTTAAGATTTTTTCTCCGCATTTCTGAGTATTGAAACCTTCGCTTTCCCCTTTACAGTGCAAACGGCCTCCGGTAGCATCTACTGCCACCATATAATACCTGTCCGGTAAGGATAATAAACTTTCTATAGATGGATGCATTGCAAAAAAAAAAATTAAAAACCCCCAAAAAGCCGTTACGACTCTGGCTCAGAATAAATCAGACGAAATAATAGAAATCCGCCGCTGAATACAGGGATTTTAATTCTTCATGAGCGGCAATGTGGATTAAGCTTACCGGATAAGCTATAATTCCTGTTTAATGGCTTTTACAACTCGATTCAATTCTTCTTCCGTCAAGATAGATCCCGAAGGCAGGCATAATCCCTTCTCAAACAAACCGTCGCTGACGCCTTCGCCATAATATGGGTAATCGCTGAAAACCGGCTGCAGATGCATCGGCTTCCACAGAGGACGCGATTCGATATTTGCTTTTTCCAACGCCAAGCGCAAATCTTCGCGGGTTATGCCGCCGGTTTTTTCCGGTTCGACGATAATCGCAGTCAGCCAGTAATTGGAATAAAAATCCGGTGAAGGTTCCGTTTGGAAAGTGACGCCTTCGATTCCGGCTAAATGTTTGCGATAG
>JAITAH010000355.1 GCA_031284225.1 Dysgonamonadaceae bacterium
AGCCACGCTGCCAGCGCTTTGTCTGCCTGCGGAATGAAATCTGTTTTACTCATAATGAAATAGTTTTAAATTGTTTATATTTTGAGGAATTTGTATTTTTGAATGGGGTACTGCAAGACTTAAATGGAGTACTGCAAAACCTGAATGGAGTACTGCAACCTTTGAATGGCGTAATTTTGCATATAGCGGCTCCCTGTAAAGCTTGAATGGAGTACTGCAAAGGTTGAATGGAGTACTGTAAAGGTTGAATGGAGTACTGCAAATTTTGAAAGGGTTCATGCCCCTCTTGTTTGCCTGTAATTTTTTTTGTTCCTTTGCGCTTTTTATTACGAGAGGGTGGGTGGGTGTTTGGATGTGTGTGTGTGTGTGTGTGTGTGTGTGTGTGTTTAACAAAATATTTCATTCTGCCAAACATTTCAGGGCTATTTTTTGTTAAATTGTACATTTTTTTTAGAAGCAAGTTGTTAAGTGTTCTATTCTTAAAAACGAAACAAAGATAGCATTAAATTTTCCAATTACACACAGACGGACAAAATTTAGGGGAATTTTCAAGAACTCTCTTACTCGTTTTCATAAAAGGAACACATCAAGCCGTATCCCGTATTTGCTTTACAATCGTATTGATGTCCAGCAATTCGCTCGAAGTAATAATCGCTCCGACAGTCACGCCAAGCGCTCCATGAGAATTGGTATTTTGTCCGACTAAAAAGAGATTAGGTATCCGGGTACGTTGTGAAACTACGTTTTGTACCGGCTCCGAACAATCGCGAAGACGTCCGTACATCGAACCGGCCTCCGTACCCGTATAATCCAGATAAGTCAGCGGAGTGGACGTATAATAACATTCTATATTAGAACGAGTTCCGGGCATTTGCTTTTCCAATTCATCCAACAGGCGTTCTGCTTTTTGCCGCTTGAAATTTTCGTAGTCTTCGCCGCGACGTCCAACAGGCGTGCCTTTCCAGCGGGATACTTCTTCAAAGTTCATATAGGAAAGAATAACCGCCGTTTCTGCATATTGCGGAGCAATGGAAGGACAATGGTGCATGTAAAGAAATCCTTTCGGCCAGTCTTGTTGCGTATAATTTTCACAACCATAGACGCTATTTCCGTTGTAGTGGTAAAAATTAGAATTGAGGTAAGGAACCTTGTCTTTTTTGAACTGTACATACACGGTAAAATTAGATGCTGTATTCTTTAAATTCAGAATTCGGCTGTGGTAAGATTTCCGGATAAGCGGCGTTTTCAACAATTCCATCGTACGTAAGGGATGAATATCGGAAATGAAATAATCGCCCTGTATTTCTTCTCCGTTTTTTAAGGTGACACTGACAGCTTGTGTCGAGTTGCAATGGATAGCAGTTACAGGCGATGATGCATATACCGAACCACCCATAGAGTGAATCGACCGGACCAGCGAATGAGCAATGACGCCGCTCCCTCCTACAATCCGGTAAGCGCTTCGATTGTAAAAATGATTGATAAAAGCATGAATATAGAAGGATGTTTTACCTTCTATGCCGGCATAAAGCGGCACATTACCCGCTACCACCTGTTGCAACAAGGGATGATTGATGGTGGAAGCGATAAGCTCGCTGGCGCTTTTTTTGATATAGTCAGGGTTGAGCAGATTTAACGAATTGTTGGGACGAAGCCGGTATAGAGGCGAATTATCGGCAACATCCTCAATAGTTCGGTAATAATTTTGCAGGTTGCTCCGTTCGCCGGGAAACCGTTGCGCTAACGTCTCAATGAAATTTTCCTGTCCGTTGGCAAAAGAAAAACGTTCACCGGCAACAGAAATTACATCGTAAGCCACTCTATCCAAAGGGTATAATTTCACATCCGGCAATAAGGAAAGATACTTGAAAAAATGGTACAGGTTTTGTCCCGGCTCCATGCTGCCGATGTAGTGCATCCCCGTTTCAAATGTCGCTCCTTTGCGTGTAAATACCTGTAAACAACCTCCCAATTGAGCGTTTTTTTCCAATATACTTACACGATACCCGTTTTTTGCCAGAATATAGCCGCAGGTTAATCCTCCCAAACCACTTCCGATAATAATTACATGCTTGTCCATTTTTTATTTTTCCTTTAGGTATTTAAAGTCTTTTTAATCTGCAGTAGTTTTTACAACTCAGTAATTCTCTGTGTTTTCTTCGTGTAACTATGCGTTATAAATTACGTCGACGATTTTCTCTTTATCTAAAACATAAATTACGTCGAAAACCAAATTACCGGGCAATTCCGGTTTTTTATAAATGTTCAGATTGTCCGGTTTTCCGGCGCAATTTTCCGCCAAAGCAACTTTATCTTCGTCCTGCTCGGTAGCGACAACCTGTACCTGTTTATGCACTAAGGCAAACAGGAAAGCAAACACACCGTACCCGCTGTTTTCAACTAAAACCGTCCCGTTTCCTTTGTAAGAATCAATCCATTGAGCATAACAGGCATTTTGTTTCAAGATTCGGCGAACGCTATGCTCAATAGCGGCTCCTTTATAGAAATAGTTGTGTAAAACAAAATTACTGAAATAAGTTGCTGTTTCAAACCTTTGACACAGAGAAGCAAACGTTTGGTGATAATATTGCCGGATTTGTTTTGCCCGGGCAGAATAATCTTTCCCATAACGAGAGTCGTTTGGGGAAATACGTGGATGAATCTGTACGTTAATGCTTCCTTCCCGCAACATGAAATCGTTTTTGGGTAATACATCGCCTGCTCCATGAATGAAAACCGGCAAAATATCCAATTTCAATATTTCCGCCAAATAGAAAGCGCCTCGATGAAAACGCCGGATTGAACCGCCTTCCGAGCGTGTTCCTTCGGGAAATACCACAATCGAATAACCGTTTTGCACCCGGACGGAGAGTTTATTTATGCTGTTTTCAATGCCGTTTGAAACCGGATAAAAGTCTGCATACTTGATTAATCGCCCGTAGAAAGGATTGTTCCAAACCCAGTCGTTAGTCAAAATGACTAAACGGGGAGTCAACATCATCAAGCACATTAAATCCAAATGCGATTGATGATTACAAATGATGATAGCCGGTTTTTCAAACGTTTCTCCGGATAAATTTTCGCAGCGGAACTTCACTCCCGGTATTCGCCCGACAACATAACGCGCCACTCCGCATAACAAAGAATGGTAACGCAATCGCTTTTTTTCCGTTTTTTTTCCAAAACCTAAAATAAAAAAGCCGCTTATCGTTATCAGTAAACTTCCAACCAAAAAAGCTGTAAACGCATAAACGGAAAATAAAAGCCGCTTAAAGGTGACCGGTATTTTCCGGAAGCCGCTTTTGTTTTTAGTCAGCCAACGGAAAATTAACGGCGGAATGAGATAAGCCATCAAGACGACCGAAAACATGCCTACAACCGTCACTTCCGCTAATGACCGTAAAGCCGGATGTTTGGCAAAAATCAGCGTTCCGATGCCGATAAACATAATGAGGGCGGAAAGAATAATGCTGTTTTTATAGGCGACAAGCATTTTGCGACGATAAGCATATTCGTACATCAAACCTTCGGTAATGAAAATGGTATAATCGTCTCCTTGCCCGAAAATAAAAGTCGCAAGAATGATATTGACAATGTTGAACCGGACATCGCCTAATTGCATCAAACCCAAAATCCAGACCCAGCCAACAGCTAAAGGCAAAAATGACAACAAACTCAGTTCAATTCTCCCGAAAGAGAATGTAAGAAAGAGAAAAACAATCAATCCGCAAATGTACAGCACGTAATTAAAATCGCCGGAGAGCGCATCCACCATTCGCTGTCCGATGTCGCGAGAATCGAAAAAGAACGTATTGCCGGAAGCTGCAACTTTTATTTTGTTTTCCAATCCGGCCGTTTTCCCTTTTTCACAATGGAGAAGTTGAACAAGCATCGTTTCGTTCTTGTTTTTTATCAAGTAGTTATCTGCCAAAAGCGCTGTAATTGGAGTAAAATAATTTTCGTCCCGAGTTGTAAAATCCCTTTCGAGCAATTGGAAAAACGGTGTGAAAGAACCGGATTTAAAGCCTTCTTTGAAAGCGGTATTTTCTATTTGTTTTTGTAGATTTTCTTTGCGCGTTTTCCAAAAATCGTTCCATTGGTCTATCCGTTTTTGTTGTTCCGCTTTAGAAGGCAGAAAAGAGCCAATACCGGAAATACTTTCAATCCACCCTTCCTGCTTCAACGAATGAAGCAAGGCGACATTTTGCTCGTAAACAGTCAAAGCGCTGTCCAAAGATTTGCCTTCGGAAATAAAATAAACTGTTTCTTTCTCCTTTTTCTCCAACGACTGCCACAAACTTTGCATGTCTTCGCGTTGTTGAGCGGTCAGGTAGTTGATTTTGTTCATATCCGCATCAAAAGAGGTGAATTGGCTTAGATACAGGAATAAAGCCGTCAACAGCAACACCGGTATTACTATCCGTTTTTTCTTTTCCGGAGAAAAAGAAGCCAGACGTTCGAAAATCAAACGAGTTTGTTTCTCTTTACCGGAATGTACTTTCATGAAATGCGGCAGAAATACCAACACAAACAAGATGGTTCCGACCAATAACAAAGAACCGAACAGCCCTAAATCGTGCATGGCGTCCGAACTGATGAACACCAAACTGAGAAAAACGCACACCGTGGTAACATTTCCAATCAACAAAGGCGGTATAATTTCCTTCAAGGCTTGTTTTACGTTTGATTGGTGTTTAATATGGTCGATAAGATGAAGCGGGTAATTGATTGCGATACCAGTGAACACAGAACCGACGCCTATGGCAATGATGGAAATACATCCTTTGAAAAGAGCAAGCAAAGCCAGTGCGAACAACCAGCCGAATGAAACAGAAAGGAATATCAACCCTATATTTCGAGCGTTACGGAAAAAATAAATCAATAAGACAGATATCAGGATTGCCGAAAGTATAATTGCCAAAAAGCTGTCTTTTTTTATCTGTCCGGCATTGGTAACGGCAATTGCCGGAGCGCCGAAGCAACTTAACTTTATTCCGGAAAAATGTTGTTCTACTTCCGCTCCGGTTTCGTCTATCAAGGATAAGAGACCGGCGTTTTTAGCCGTTTCGCTGACGCCGTAGGGAGAAGTCAGAAAAACCATTCCTTTTTTTCCGTCGGGAGAGAAAATATAACCGTCGTTTAAATTCGACGCTTCTCCGGCTTGAAAATCTTTCAGTTTCAAGAGCAAAGAAGAAAAGAGATTCAAGGGATCAGTTTGAATCTGCCGTTTCAGGATATTTCCCGACGGGAGCATCAGAAGACGTTTGTCTTCTTTGATTTGTGAAGCGATCCTTTGTTCCGTCAGCAAGGTATCCAAGCGGAGATAATCTTCTTTTGTGAGAAAATAAGGCACGTTTTGTTGAATAAATTCCGTCAACTCAAGCAGGCGGCTTTCGTCTATTTGCGCAACGACTTCAGGGATAAGGTGTAGCCGGTCGCGTTCCTTCAGTAAAAGAGTGAAATAGTCGATCGCTTCGATGATACGTTCCGTATTATTTTCGGTTGTATCCTTTCCGGAGAAATAGACGATTAAGCGATTTGAATTTCCAATATGTTGATAAACTGCATTAATGCGCTTATTCGCTTCCCTGTCGGGAAGAAATTCGGCGATGTCTTCTTTATAATTCAAGCGGAAACAGACGAATGTCATGCCGGTCATTAACAATGCTACAAAAGCAAAAAGAAGTTTCCGGTGCGAAAGGAAATAAGTGTATATCGAAAGAAAATATTTTATCATTACGGCAAAGCAATATTTCTTATAGAAGGAATGTTCATTCTTTAAGTATTGTTTATAAAAAAACTATATTTTACAGGACAAAAATACTAAAAAGGAGGTTAATTATAAATTCTTTTTACGAAATAATTCGATTTAAATCTAAAATTCCGGACCCAATTGCTTTGTTTTTCTAAAAAATCTCACTAAATTTGTACAGTTTTTAAACAAAATTTATCAAGTTTTCATAAAGAAACAGATATTTTTTTTAACATTACATATTAATTAAGAAAGCGTTAGCTTTTATTCTTGTATTCGAAATTTCGACAATTTCAATAGCTGCAAGAATAAGTTGGTAAACGCTCACGTTGGATGCGTGGGCATAACTTATTTTCAGCTATAGGTCGTCGAAAACCTCGAATACAGATAAAGTTAAAGTCCCACGCTTCGTATTTTTAAACCGCTTCTCTCAGGGACCAGAAAGCAAATTATGAATTATGAATTATGAATTATTTATAAGACCTTAGATATAAGACTAAAGAAGACAGAAATAGACATAAAAGAAGGAAAGCCGTTATCTATGTCTCTCTTCTTTTGTCTTATATCTTCAACCTCTCTTATATTCCGGCGATGGTAAAGACAACTTTTCGAATTAAAAAGATCATCATTTTTCTCATCGTTTCGTGTTTAAAGCCGGTTGTCTTTACCGGAACCGGATAAAGGAAGATTGAAGACAAAAGATAGAAGAAGAAAGAAAAGACAAACAGACAGTCTTCATATCGATGTCTATCTTCTTATATCTTTTATCTAATATCTTATAAATATCACACAGTTCATTAAAACATTATCAAACATGAAAACAAAAATGATTTTTTTAGCGCTGGCGCTCATCGTTTTGAGTGCAGCAAGTGTGAATGCGCAAGTGAGAATTGGAGGCGACACCGACCCGAACGAATCGGCAGTATTGGATTTAAATGCAACGAACGGGGCCAATAATGGCACAAAGGGTTTGGCGCTTCCGCGTGTGGAGTTGGTTTCAACAACGGATTTCAAGCCACTCCAAGCGCATGTAGCGGGTATGACTGTTTATAACACCAAGACTGTCAGTGACGTTTCTCCCGGTACGTATTATAACGACGGCTCGAAATGGATACGGATCGGCAGCGGTTCTTTAACTGCCGAAGTGGACGGAGTAATCGGTAATGAAGTAACGGATGCAACTTCCGGCGGCGGTTTGGTACGATCTGCCGCTATGCCTTATACTTTGGGAATTGCAGATGGCGGCGTCACAAACACAAAAATCCTTGCAAGTACCATTGATTCAACGAGAATAAAAGACGGAGCCGTCGGGTTATCCGACCTTGCAACCAATTCGGTCAATTCGACAAAAATACAGGATGGAACAATCGTCGCCGCCGATTTGGCTACCGATGCGGTAACTACCGCAAAAATAGCAAACACCAACGTCACTTTGGCAAAATTAGCAAACAATGCGGTTGACTCTACAAAAATTACGGATAAATCAATCGGTTCGGCGGATATTGCCAATAATGCCGTGATAACCGCCAATATCCGGGATGCAAATATTACTACAGCAAAAATAGCAGATTCGGCTGTTACTTCGGCGAAAATAGCAGATGCTACAATTGCTACGGCGGATTTGGCTGATAATTCCGTGACGTCGGCAAAAATAGTGAATAGTACAATTGTAGCCGATGACCTTGCTACCGGTGCGGTAACGAGCGCCAAAATATTGGATGCAACAATTGCAACAACCGACATTGCGAACTTGAACGTTACATTGGATAAGCTGGCGGCTAATTCGGTCAATTCGGATAAGATAGTGAATAGTTCCATCGCTACGGCCGATATAGCCGATCGAGCCATCACAAAA
>JAITAH010000364.1 GCA_031284225.1 Dysgonamonadaceae bacterium
TGGCAGCTCTTGGTATCTTCGCTTGCAAACCGAAACAAATACAGGAAGTAATGACTCCTGTTCGACCGTTGGCGGACGTGAACGCTACCCCAGAAACAGTCGCCCTGTATAACCGAATGGATTCCCTGCTTCAAGTAGGAATCCTGTTGGGACATCAGGACGATTTGGCCTACGGACATGGTTGGTATAACGAACCGGGACGATCGGATGTTCGCAGCGTAACCGGAAAATATCCGGCCGTCATCGGCTGGGAAATCGGTCGCATCGAGTTGGGCGCAGCCTATAATCTCGATTCGATTTATTTCAGTAACATGAAACGATACATTCGCGAAGCGCACAAGCTGGGCGCTATCAATACCGTTAGCTGGCACGGCGATAATATAGTTACCGGCGGTACTGCGTGGGATTGTAATCAAGATACGGTGGTTAAATCGGCGCTGCCGGGAGGCGTCCATCATGAAAACTTTCTCGCAAGACTGGATAAAATAGCCGCTTTTTTCCTCGATCTGAAAGACGACGAAGGCAAGCTGATTCCGGTACTTTTCCGCACCTATCACGAACACACGGGGAGCTGGTTTTGGTGGGGTAGCCGGCAAAGTACGCCCGAAGAATACAATCAACTGTGGAAAATGACGGTAGAATACTTACGCGACAGCTGTCAGGTACACAATTTGCTTTATACAATTTCGTCATCGTCCGTTGAAACCGAAGAGCAATATTTGGAACGCTATC
This sequence comes from Dysgonamonadaceae bacterium, assembly GCA_031284225.1. The sequence goes on from JAITAH010000364.1 coordinate 733, forward strand.
CCGGCGATGCATACGTCGATATCGTCGGTTTCGATTGTTACGCCAACGGCGAAAACGAAGAGCAAAATCCGGAAAAAACGGCAGCGCAAATCGAACGGTATAAAGCTCAACTAAAAACCAATCTCGACATTGTAACTACCTATGCTGCCAAAGCCGGAAAAATTCCGGCCATTACCGAAACCGGCATGGAACGCTTCCCTTATCCGGCCTATTTTACCGATGCCGTGTATCATTCCATTAAGGATTATAAAGTTTCGTATGTGCTGTTTTGGCGCAACGCTTACGACCGGCCGACGCATTATTACGTTCCTTATCCCGATAGTCCCAGTGTGGAAGATTTTCGTGCATTCGTAGCCGAACCGAAAATATTGATGGCGGAAGATATTCGATAATAGCGGGAAAAAACGATAAACACATTATATTTTATGGAATACAACGAGAAAGTAAAACAACTGTTCGATCGACAAGAAGTCTTGTTGTCAACGAAAAATGTTCCTTTAAAGCATAACAACGGTATTTATCAACGCTACCGGCATGCGGCGCTGACGGCAGACCATACGCCGCTGATTTGGCGCTACGATTTCAACGAAAAGGATAATCCGCTATTGCTGGAACGCATTGGAATAAACGGAACCTTTAATGCGGGCGCGATAAAGTGGAACGGCAAATACCTGCTGGTCGTGCGGGTGGAAGGCGACGACCGTAAATCGTTTTTTGCGATAGCCGAAAGTCCGAACGGCATTGATAATTTCCGTTTTTGGAATTATCCCATTTTATTGCCTGATGGGAACGATCCGGAAACCAACGTTTACGATATGCGCCTGACCCGGCACGAAGACGGCTGGATTTACGGCCTGTTCTGCGCCGAACGCAAAGACCCCCAAGCGGCGCCTGGCGACCTGTCTTCCGCAACGGCTTCCTGCGGCATGGTTCGTACCAAAGATTTGAAAAACTGGGAACGGCTGCCGGATTTGATTTCCCGCTCGCAGCAACGGAATGTCGTATTACACCCCGAATTTGTTCACGGAAAATATGCCCTCTACACACGCCCGCAAGATGGATTTATTGACGCCGGTTCCGGCGGAGGCGTCGGCTGGGCGTTAATCGACGATATTACTCATGCGGAAGTGAAAGAGGAAAAAATTATCAACTACCGCCAATACCATACCATCAAAGAAGTGAAAAACGGCGAAGGTCCGCATCCGATTAAAACGGATAAAGGCTGGTTGCACCTGGCGCATGGCGTTCGCGCCTGTGCCGCAGGATTACGCTACGTATTATATATGTATATGACCGATTTGCAGGACCCGTCGAAGTTGATTGCCGAGCCGGCCGGACATTTCATGGCGCCGAAACGCTGCGAACGTACCGGCGATGTGTCGAATGTGCTGTTTGCCAACGGTTGGATTGCCGACGACGACGGCGCCGTCTATATCTACTACGCCTCGTCCGATACCCGGATGCATGTAGCGACTTCCACGATCGACCGATTGGTGGATTATTGCCTGCATACCCCGGCAGACGGCGGACGTTCGCGTACTTCCGTCGAATCCATTTACAAATTAGTTGATAAAAACATAAAACAGTTATCATGAATCCCCCAACAATAAAATTAAAAGAAAAAATCGCTTACGGTTTTGGCGATGCGGCTTCGTCGATGTTTTGGAAAATATTCGGGATGTACGCCCTGTTTTTTTACACCGATGTATTTGGAATTACCGCCGGCGCCGCTGCATTTATGTTCCTGATTGCGCGGTTGTGGGATTCGTTTTTTGATGTGATTGTGGGCATTGTCGCCGACCGGACAAAATCTCGCTGGGGAAAATACCGTCCCTATTTGTTGTGGTTTGCCGTTCCATTTGCGGTGATGGGCGTGATAACGTTTTTTACGCCCGATTTTGCAAGCTCCGGAAAGCTCGTTTACGCCTACATAACCTATTCGCTGATGATGGTGGTCTATTCGGCCATCAACGTGCCTTACGCTTCGCTGTTAGGCGCTTTATCGTCCGACCCGAAAGAGCGCAATTCGCTTTCATCCTACCGGATGTCGTTTGCCTTTATCGGCAGTTTCGTAACTTTTATGCTGCTGCAACCCTTGATCGACTTTTTTGCAAAGAATATGGATCCCGTAGGTTTTGCATCCAAAGCCGAAAATTCCGTAAGTACCGTTCCGGCTGCCTGGGCGATGGGGGTAGGCGTGATTGGAATTCTTTGCATCATACTGTTTTTACTCTGTTTCCTTTGGACAAAAGAGCGCGTACAGCAGATCGATAAAGAAGAAAATATTTCGCTGAAAAACGATTTAAACTATCTATTGAAAAATTCGACATGGTGGATTTTAGTAGGCACAGGACTTGCCGCTCTGTTTTTTAACGCTTTGCGCGATAGCGTAGCGATTTATTACTTCCGCGATTATGTGAAAGCCAATTACAAAATGGCAGGTACCGGATGGGATATGACTACGATTTATTTCCTTGTCGGTCAAGCTGCCAATCTGATTGGCGTAATAGCGGCTCCTGTCCTTTCGGTACGTTTCGGCAAAAAAAAGACGTATATGATTGCCATGTTGGCCGCGGGCGTATTGAGCGTATTGTTCTACTTCGTACCGAAGCAAATTGCCTGCATTTTGGCCATGCAATTTCTGATATCCGTATTTGCAGGCTATGTATTGCCGCTTTTATGGTCGATGTTCGCCGATATTGTGGATGATCAGGAGTTAAAAACCGGCCGCCGAATGACGGGATTGATTTTCAGCAGTTCCTCGATGTCGCAAAAACTCGGCTGGGCATTAGGCGCATCGCTGGGCGGTTGGATTCTGGCAGGATTCGGCTATGACGAAGAAGTGGTCAAACAGGGATTGGAAGTAGCGCAAAGCGTTATCGACGGCGAACAGTTGATGCTGACCATTTTCCCGGCCATCTGTTGCGGATTGGCGTTTGCCGGTATGATGTTCTATCCGTTGTCCGATAAACGCGTAAAAGAAATTGCCGAAGAATTGGAAGTCAAACGGAACCAAAAATAACCGGCAATGCAGAAGCTGAAACAAGAATTAAGGGAAGAATTGTTGCAAAACATTCTTCCCTATTGGATGAATAAAACCGTCGATAACGAACATGGCGGTTTCTACGGCCGCATCGACGGCTGCGAGCAGTTGCACAAGCAAGCCTCTAAAGGCGCCGTACTGAATGCCCGTATCTTGTGGACATTCGCCGCCGCCTACCGGATTTGTCAAAATCCCCAATATTTAGAAATGGCCGAACGCGCCTTCCGGTATATCGTCGATCATTTTCTGGATAAGGAATACGGCGGCGTGTATTGGGAATTGGATTACCTCGGCCGTCCGGTCAGTACACGTAAACAGATGTATGCGCAAGGATTTGCCATTTACGGCTTTTCCGAATTTTACCGCGCCACCGGCCGACAGGAAGCCCTGGACGAAGCCGTCGAACTCTTTCGCCTTTTGGAAAAACAGGCTAACGATCCCGAACAGGGCGGATATATCGAAGCTCTCGATCGCAAATGGCAACCCGTCGAAGAGATGAAACTCAGCGAAAAAGACGCCAATGCACCCAAAACGATGAACACCCATTTGCATATTTTAGAACCTTATACCAACTTGTTGCGCGTTTGGCCGGATCCGCAGTTGCTGCAAGCGCAGGAACGCCTGATTCGCCTGTTTTGCAAACGCATCGTTTCGCCCGAAACGCATCATTTAACGCTCTTTTTCGATAAAGAATGGCGACCGCAATCGAAAATCGTTTCATACGGGCACGACGTCGAAGCTTCCTGGTTGCTGTACGAAGCGGCCGAAGCGTTAGGCGACGCAGAAACGCTCGATCAGGTAAAACCTCTTTGCATCGCCTTGGTAACGGCTGCCTGCGAAGGACTTCAAGCCGACGGTTCGCTGATTTATGAATCGGACGGCAACCATTCCGATCGCGATCGACACTGGTGGGTACAGGCCGAACTGGTAGTCGGCGCGGCTTACGCTTATAAACTGCTTCGCGATGAAAGCTATTTGCAAAAATCCCGTCAGGCCTGGAAATACATCCAAAATCACCTATTAGACAGGGAGAACGGCGAATGGTTCTGGAGCGCCGGCCCCGACGGACGCCCCAACCGCCGCGACGATAAAGCCGGCTTTTGGAAATGTCCCTACCACAATGCCCGCATGTGTATGGAAATTTTAGGGCGCTGAAAAAAATAAAACGCGACCAATCAACCGCTACGAAATTTATTACCGAACAGATTGTAAATAATTGTAAAAGCGTTATCTTTGTACCGAAAAAACAAAAGAAATTTTGTATGGCTGCTTTTTGGAACGATACTTGTAACAAATAAAAAGTAACATCAAGTACTGTATATAAGTATGAAAGAGAAGAGTTTGTTGGTCGTCTATATTATTATTGATTTATTCCTGTTGAATCTTTCCCTGTTGATTGGCTATTATTTTCGTTGGGGAAACAGCCAGTATCTTCAAGGGAACGATTTGCACTTTTACATACTTCAAGCCAACCTGGCGTGGATTATCACCTGTTTCGTGTTCGTCAAAAACAACCTGTATCTGCGGGACGCTTTTGTCCACCGCGTGTACCGGATTTGCCGGCGTACCATCCTGTTCACGGGCGTTTTAATGATATTGACGTTTATATTCATGAACGGCCATGTGATTCGGATGTTTATCTTCTCGTACATTGCCATATTTTTAGTTCTGGAATGTGTATGTTACTGGTTGATTTATAAATACATGAATTACCGCCGCAGCCGGGGCTGGAATACCCGGCGCGTGTTACTGGTCGGATATAACGAAACATCCCAACTGTTCCGGAAAATGATTGAAAGTACGCCCATGCTGGGATACCAGTTTATCGGTTACGTAAAATACGATACCCGCGACATAAACGACATTCCGGAACCGGAACGCCCGTTTGTGTTGGGCAATGCCTCCTGCTTAGAACAAATTATAGAAAGCAATCATATCCAGGCCGTCTTTTCCGTATTCTCATTTTTCAAAGATAAAAACAATATCGACGAACAATTGTCGATTTGTAATAAAACCGGCGTCCGGATGTATTTGGTCGCCGAAAGTCAACGCTGGATTCGGAAAGGAGACGGCGTGGAACCGCTCGGCGATTTTTATGTCATTAATCCGCAACACATTCCCTTAGACGAAACCACCAATCGATGGATAAAGCGGATTTTTGATATTGTCTTTTCGTCGCTCATCCTGTTGCTGTTCAGTTGGAATCTGTTGCCGATTATCGCCCTTGCCATAAAGCTAACGTCCAAAGGATCGGTAATCTTTTCGCAGGAACGAACCGGCCTCAACAACCAGCCGTTTCAGTGTTATAAATTCCGGAGTATGTACGTCAACGAAGAAGCCGATAAACAACAGGCCACGCAAAACGACCTCCGGATTACGCCCTTCGGCCGCTTCATGCGCAGATGGAACCTCGACGAATTACCGCAATTCTACAATGTTTTGTGCGGACAAATGTCCATCGTAGGACCGCGTCCGCACATGCTCAGCCACACCGAACAATATTCGGCTTTAATCCGGTATTACAAAGTCCGGCATTATGTAAAACCCGGCGTTACCGGCTGGGCGCAAGTCAACGGATTGCGCGGCGAAACCGATGCTACCTGGAAAATGGAAAAGCGAGTGAAATACGATATGGACTATATCGAAAACTGGTCGTTCCTGTGGGATATGAAAATTATCTGTATGACCATTTTCGGAAAAAGCGCGTGGGAAAACGCCGGATAAAAAGAAAAAAACAATGGAGAAAACTGCAAAAATTTACGTAGCCGGCCATAACGGATTAGTAGGTTCGGCGATCGCAAAAAACTTGCGGAGCAAGGGCTACAACCATCTCTTGTTGCGCGCGTATGAAGAATTAGACTTGACGGATCAGCAAGCCGCCTTCGCTTTCTTTGAACAGGAAAAACCGGAATATGTTTTTCTGGCGGCCGCTAAAGTCGGCGGCATTGTCGCCAACAGCGTCTATCGCGGCCAATTCATCTACGAAAATCTGCAAATTCAGAACAACGTGATTCATGCCGCATGGAAAAACGGAGTGAAAAAACTGCTGTTCCTGGGTTCAACCTGCATTTATCCGCGGGAAGCGCCGCAACCCATGACGGAAGATTGCTTGCTGACTTCGTCCTTGGAATATACCAACGAACCCTATGCGCTGGCCAAAATAGCCGGCGTCAAAATGTGCGAAAGTTATAATCTGCAATACGGAACCAATTTCATTGCCGTGATGCCGACCAATTTATACGGCCCCAACGATAATTTCGATTTGGAAAAATCGCATGTCTTGCCCGCGTTGTTGCGGAAAGTCTATCTATCCAAATGCTTGATGGAAAACGATTGGCAAGCCATTCGCACAGATTTGAACCGCCTGCCGGTAGAGGGCGTTTCCGGCGGCGACAGCGAAACCGATATGTTGGAAAAATTACGCCGATACGGTATCCAACCCGACAGCGTGGAAATCTGGGGAACCGGAAAGCCCCTGCGCGAGTTCCTTTGGAGCGAAGAAATGGCCGACGCCTGCGTGTATGTGATGGAAAACGTCGATTTCGCCGATTTGAAACCGGACGGACAGGAAATCCGAAACACGCACATCAATATCGGCTCCGGAAAAGAAATTTCTATTCGCGGACTGGCCGAGTTGATCGCCAAAACCGTCGGATACACGGGAAAATTCGTTTTCAACGCCGATAAACCCGACGGTACGATGCGGAAACTCACCGATCCCTCCAAACTGCACCGGTTGGGCTGGCGCCATCGGATAGAGATTGAAGAAGGAATAGAAAAATTATATAATTGGTATTTATGGGGAAAATAGCATTAATTACCGGCGTAACCGGACAGGACGGCGCTTATTTGTCGGAATATTTAATCAAAAAAGGATATACCGTACACGGAATTAAACGGCGGGCGTCGATGTTTAACACCGACCGGATCGATCACCTTTATCAAGATCCACATCTGGATAACCGGAATTTGATATTGCACTACGGCGATATGACCGATTCGCTCAACCTCACCCGCATCATCGGCGAAGTGCAACCGGACGAAATCTATAACCTGGCCGCCCAAAGCCACGTAAAAGTGAGTTTCGATACGCCGGAATATACCGCCAATACCGACGGATTAGGTACTTTACGTATCCTGGAAGCCGTCCGACTGTTGAAATTAGTGGAAAAAACCCGCATCTATCAGGCCTCCACTTCCGAATTGTACGGTCTGGTACAGGAAGTTCCGCAAAAAGAAACCACCCCGTTTTACCCGCGAAGTCCCTACGCCGTAGCAAAATTATACGGCTACTGGATCACAGTCAATTACCGCGAAGCCTACAACATGTTTGCCTGCAACGGCATTCTGTTTAATCACGAATCGCCCTTGCGCGGCGAAACATTTGTAACGAGGAAAGTAACCCGCGCTCTGTCGCGCATCGCCTTAGGAATTCAGGACGAGGTATATATGGGAAACCTGTCGAGCAAACGCGACTGGGGGCACGCCAAAGATTACATCAAAGCCATGTACCTGGTTTTGCAGCAGGATACGCCGGACGATTACGTAATTGCCACAGGCGTAACCACTCCCATTCGCGAGTTCATTGCCAAAGCCTTCAAAGAAATTGGCGTTCTGATCGATTTCATAGGCGAAGGAGCGAACGAAACCGGCGAAATAGCCGGAATAGAACCGGAACTGTTTGTCCGGAAAATCGGCGAACCGTATTTGAAAGCCATCCAAAAACGAATAGGGGAAAAAGTAGTAAAAGTCGATCCGAAATACTTCCGTCCCACCGAAGTGGAATTGCTGATCGGCGACGCTACCAAAGCCCGAACAAAATTGGGATGGGAACCGCAATACACGCTCGAAACGCTGATCGAAGATATGATGGCAAGCGACGTAAAAGCAATGAAAAAAGAAGATTACCTGCGCAATGGCGGCTATCGTATCCTGAATTATTTCGAGTAATTTTCCTCTATAAATATTTAGAGATAAAAGACAAAAGAATAGAGAAGAAAGAGAGAGGCAGAGAAGATTAAAAGACGTCTCACGGTCTTATAAGTCTGGCTCTATCTTCTTCTGTCTGTTGTCTTTTATCTATTTTTAATCGTAAATTGCCAAGTACGAAAAAAATGATTACCTTTGCCCGATTTTAAGAGAAAAAAATTAGAAGACATTTATTTATGATTAATCCGATTGTAAAAACAATCCAGTTAGGCGATGGAAGAACCATCACCCTGGAAACCGGGAAGTTGGCGAAACAAGCCGACGGATCGGTCGTGTTGCGAATGAACAACACCATGATTCTGGCAACCGTTTGCGCTGCCAAAGATGCGACTCCGGGCGCCGATTTTATGCCCCTGCAAGTGGAGTATAAAGAAAAATATTCCGCTTTCGGACGCTTTCCGGGCGGTTTTACCAAACGCGAAGGCCGCCCTTCCGATAATGAAATTCTGACCAGCCGCTTGGTGGATCGCGCGTTACGCCCGCTGTTCCCGGACGATTATCATGCCGACGTGTTCGTTAACGTCATATTGTATTCTTCCGACGGAGAAGATATGCCCGATGCGCTGGCTGGTTTAGCCGCTTCGTCCGCTTTGGCCGTTTCGACCATTCCGTTCAACGGACCGATTTCGGAAGTGCGTGTCGGACGGATCGACGGTCAGTTTATCGTAAATCCGACGTTCGCCCAACTGGAAAAGGCGGATATCGATATTATGGTCGGCGCCACTATCGACAACATCATGATGGTGGAAGGCGAAATGAACGAAGTTTCCGAATCCGAATTGTTGGAAGCCATCAAGTTTGCCCACGAAGTGATCAAAGAACAGTGCAAAGCGCAATTAGAGCTGATGGACGCCGTTGGATCGACCGTGAAACGCGAATATTCGCACGAAGTGAACGACGCAGAACTGCGCGCCGATATCAAAGCCAAACTTTTCGACAAGGTATATGCCGTAGCTAAATCCGGTCAGCCGAAACAAGATCGTAGCGAAGCTTTCAAAGCCATCGTAGAAGAATATTCCGCTCAATTTACGGAAGAAGAATTGACCGACGAAAAGAAAGCCCTGATCGGCCGCTATTACCACGAAGTGGAAAAAGACGCTATGCGCCGTTGTATCCTCGACGAAGGTATTCGTTTGGACGGTCGTAAAACGACTGAAATCCGTCCGATCTGGTCGGAAGTGGATCCGATAAAAGGGCCGCACGGTTCGGCCATTTTCACGCGGGGCGAAACGCAAGCGTTGACTACCGTAACCTTGGGTACCAAGTTAGACGAAAAATTAATCGACGATGTGTTGAATATCAGCAAAGAACGTTTCCTGTTACACTATAATTTCCCGCCTTTCGCTACCGGCGAAGCCCGTCCGCAACGGTCGGTCGGTCGTCGCGAAATCGGTCATGGAAACTTGGCTCACCGTGCCTTGAAACCCATGTTGCCGGAAGATTTTCCTTATGTGCTCCGGATTGTTTCCGATATTTTGGAATCGAACGGTTCCTCGTCGATGGCAACGGTTTGCGCCGGTACGCTGGCGTTGATGGATGCCGGCGTGCAAATCAAACGTCCGGTGTCGGGCATTGCGATGGGTTTGATTTCCGAAAACAAAGGTCAAAACTACGCCGTCCTTTCCGATATTCTGGGCGACGAAGATCACCTGGGCGATATGGACTTCAAAGTAACCGGAACAACCGAAGGGATTACGGCTACGCAAATGGATATCAAGGTGGACGGATTGTCGTACGAAATTCTGGAAAATGCGCTGAATCAGGCCAAAGCCGGTCGCGCCCATATTCTCGGAAAAATCTTGGAAACGATTTCCGAACCGCGCGAAGATTTCAAACCGCACGTACCGCGTATCGAAGTGATTATCATACCGAAAGAATTTATCGGCGCAGTGATTGGCCCGGG
>JAITAH010000126.1 GCA_031284225.1 Dysgonamonadaceae bacterium
GCGCAAATCCGGAAAAAACTCATTCACGCCATGGGCGGCCATTTGCAACAGGTGATTATCGGCGGGGCGGCGTTCAACAGCGAAGTGGAAGGTTTCCTGTTGAAAATCAAATTTCCGGTTTCCGTCGGGTATGGAATGACCGAATGTGCGCCCCTCATCAGTTTCTCGCTCTATCCCCAATTTGTGCCCCACTCCTGCGGAAAAGTGCTGGACTCGATGGAAGCGCGTATCGACTCGCCCGACCCGTACAACATCGTGGGAGAAATTCAGGTCAGAGGCCAAAACGTGATGAAAGGCTATTATAAAAACCCGGAAGCTACCCAAGCGGTATTCACCGAAGACGGATGGATGAGAACCGGCGATTTGGGAACCATCGACCGCAACGACAATCTGTTTATCCGCGGACGCTCCAAAAGCATGATACTGGGGGCAAGCGGCCAAAATATTTATCCGGAAGAAATCGAAGCCAAACTCGATAATCTCCCTTTCGTGATGGAAAGTTTAGTGGTGGAAAGAAACAAAAAACTGGTAGCCTTCGTTTATCCGGATTACGAAGCGGTGGATGCTACCGGTCTTTCGTCTGAGGATTTACCGCTCGTTATGGAACAAAACCTCAAAACATTGAACGGCATGGTCGCTACTTACGAAAAAATTAGTGAAATACAGCTTTATCCCAATGAATTTGAAAAAACGCCAAAGAAGAGTATCAAACGATATTTATACAATTAACCATTGGAAAATAAATATTTTTAACTATTTTTGTCCAATTAATTGAAAAATATCATGAGAAATTGGACATTTACGGAACTTTGCGAACAATCTTTCCAAAGTAATTTCGCATTCCCAGCGCTTATCGACTACGGTACAGGACAGGTTTATACGTATGAAGATTTGACCAAAGAAATCGTCAAACTGCATCTGTTGTTTGAAGAATGTCATATCGGTCAGGAAGATAAAATCGCTTTAATCGGGAAAAACACGAGCCGGTGGTGTATCGCTTATCTGGCCATTGTTACTTACGGCGCCATCGCTGTTCCTATTTTACAGGATTTCAGCGCCGACGACGTCCGCCACATCGTGGAACATTCGGACGCTTCGCTGCTTTTTTCTTCTACTTCGATCTGGGAAAATCTGCAACCGTATGCCCCTCCGGCATTGCGGGGAGCGATTGCCCTATCCAGTTCCACATTGCTGTATCAACAGGAAAACGAACATTTCGACCGGTTACTGCAAGGCTTGGATGAAAAATTCGCGCAAAAATACCCGACAGGATTCTCGGCGGAAGATATTCGCTATGCGCGCCTGCCGAAAGATAAAACGGCCATTATCAATTACACGTCCGGAACCACCGGTTTCAGTAAGGGCGTAATGATTACCGGCGACAATCTGGTGGGAAACCTGATTTTTGCCCGCTATACTTTGGATTTGAAGAAAGGCGATAAACTGGTTTCCATGCTGCCTTTGGCTCATGCTTACGGAGCGGCATTCGAATTTCTATATCCGTTGATGGAAGGCTGTTCCGTCTATTTATTAGGAAAAACGCCTTCGCCCAAAATTTTGGTGAAAGCCTTCGGCGAAATCCGTCCGCGATTGATTATCGCTGTGCCCCTCGTTCTCGAAAAGATTTACAAAAACATGTTGTTGCCCGTGATTGGTAAAAAAATTATGCGTTTCACACTGAAAATTCCGGGATTAAGCGCCGTACTGTACCAGCAGATACGAAATAAGCTGGTCAACGCTTTCGGCGGCAACTTTATTCAGGTAGTCGTCGGCGGAGCGCCTTTGAACAGCGAAGTCGAAGATTTTCTGCTGCGAATCAAATTCCCGATCTCGGTGGGTTATGGAATGACGGAATGTGCGCCTTTGATCAGTTTTTCGGTTTATCCCGATTATATTCCCCATTCGGTCGGTAAAGTGTTGCCATGCATGCAGGTGCGTATTGATTCGGTCGATCCGTTCCATATCGCCGGCGAAATTCAAATAAAAGGGCAAAATGTGATGACCGGTTATTATAAAAACGAACAGATTACGCGCGACACATTCACCGAAGACGGATGGCTGAAAACCGGCGATTTGGGAACTATCGACAAAGACAACAATATTTTCATCCGCGGACGTTCCAAAAACATGATTTTGAGCGCCAGCGGTCAAAACATTTACCCGGAAGAAATCGAGGCCAAATTAGAAAATCTTCCCTACGTAATGGAATGTCTGGTTGTGGAACAAAAAAACCGCTTAGTCGCTTTGGTTTATCCCGATCGGGATGCCGCCAAAACCGCCGGACTGACCGAACAGGAACTTCAAACCGTGATGCTCCAGAACAAAGAAACGCTCAACCGAATGGTGGCCGCTTTTGAAAAGATTTCCGAAATCCGGTTGCGCGATGCGGAATTTGAAAAAACGCCGAAGAAAAGTATTAAACGTTATTTATACCAGTAATTAAAAATGATAAACATTAATGAACATTATACCGAAATCGGTAATAATTATCTGTTTGCAGAAATCGCCCGCCGGGTGAACGAATA
>JAITAH010000129.1 GCA_031284225.1 Dysgonamonadaceae bacterium
TGGAAATTGGCCTCCTGTTGGCGCGAGGGCGCGGGCTGTTCCTTGCCCATCCCCAGGTTGTCGAAACTGTCTAAGTGGGAAGCCCTGCTGAGCGACACGGCGCTCGTGGTTTCTTGCCACGTGTAGCCCGCCAGCACATCCACCGCGTGCGCCTCGTTCAGGCGTTTTGTCCAGGTGAGTAGCGCTTCGGCTTGCACCACGTCGGTGCGCCTGTTGCCAATAGCGCCCGAGCCTTTAATGTCCTGGTTCATGCCCAGGGCAGAGGTGGGCGGCGCAAAATAGCTTTGCGTGATATAATCGACGTTGGCGCCGGCGCTCGCCCGCACCTGAAGCCCGTCGATAATCGTATACTGGGCAAAAAAATTACCCTGCAACGAAGTGCCCCGCGTTTGCCCGATGCTGTTCTCCAGGTCGGACACCGGATTGGTGGCATGGCCGTAGTAACTCAGGTCGGTATATTCAAACGGATTCACATAATTGTAGCCTCCGGCAGCGTCGTAAATGGGCAATACCGGGGGCATGTAGAGCGCGTAGGTGAGCGAGTTGGCAATGCCGCGCGAGAAAGGAGAACTGCGGTAATTGGTGCCTTCGAAAGTGGTGAGCGCATTTTGCGTACTCCGGCTCACCGAGGCAGTGACGCCGGTGGTGAGGCCGTCGAACACCTCTTTCTCCAAATTCAGCCGGCCGCTAAAACGGTCGAAGCCCGAATTGAGGATAATTCCCTCTTGCGTCGTGTAATTACCCGAAATCAGGTAGCGCGTTTTATCATCGCCGCCGCTCACCGAGAGCTCGTGGGTTTGCGAGCCGCCTGTTTGCAGCACGGCGTTTTGCCAGTCGGTGCCCCGGTCGAATTGCGCCAGCTCCGCCGCCGAATAATATAAACCCGGCTTGTTGTTAAAATATTCTTTCTGAATGGCGAGCCACTGTTTGGCGTTAAGCAGGCCGAGCGTTTTGGCCGGCCGGTCGAAGCCGATGCTATACTGGTAATGCACCGCATTATTCCCGCGCCGCCCCTTTTTGGTGGTAACCAGTATCACGCCGTTCGCGCCGCGCGAGCCGTAGATGGCTTTGGCCGACACGTCTTTCAGTATTTCGATAGACTCAATGTCGGCCGGATTGATGGCCGCCAGGGGGTTCAGGCTTCCGTCGATGCCGCCCACGCCGGCCTGTGTGGCATTCGTTTCGTTAAAAAAGATAAAGCCGTCGATCACGTATAGCGGTTCGTTGCTGGCGTTGATGGAATTTCCTCCACGGATACGGATACTGGAAGTAGCGCCGGGTTGTCCGGAATTTTGCGTTACGTTCAGTCCGGCCACCGCGCCGCTCAACAGTGCATCGACCGACAGGGCCGAGCTGTACTTCAAATGCTCCTGCGAAACGCTTGAAACGGCGCCGGTCAATTCTTTTCGCCGTTGCGTGCCGTATCCGATAACAACCACTTCGTCCAGTAAACCGGTATCTTCGGAGAGATATACGGTAAGCGGGGCAGCAGGTTTTTCTACTATTACTTCTGCGCTTTTGTATCCGACATAAGTAACGGAAAGCGTTGCCGGAAACGATGTTGCTTGAAGAATAAAGTTTCCATCGACATCCGATACGGCGCCGGTTTTTTCACCGGACAGAAAAACCGTTGCTCCAATCAGAGGTTCTTTGCTTTTTTCATCGACAATACGCCCTTCGATGTTCCAACTGCGTTGTTGAGCAAATCCTGTTAATGAACAAAATATACCGATAAATATGAAAAAAACTTTTTGCCGGGAAAAATAATTCTTGCAAACAAATATTCTTATCTTTGCCACGTTTATTAATGATTTAATAAATATTTCGAGCGCTTCTATTTCCGCTTGCAATTGGTTTGGAAGCGCTCTCTTTTTTCGAGGACAAAATTATAGACTGCTTGATGATTCCCAAATACCCTAAATGTGGTATTTTTTTCGATAGAGAGCGTATGGCCATTCCTCCCCTATCGTAAATCAATTTCCCCCTCTTGTTATACGGAAAAAATAAATAATATGACAGAAATGGAGAGGACAGGTTACAAATACATTGTTGGATCGAGGATAAAAAATGAGGATAAAGCCGTAAAAGATTGGGTTTTATGATAAAACAAGTAAGGATGGCTCGTTATTCCGGCCGCCGAAAAACCTCGTTAGTGGTTTCATGTTATCATTTAACCGGATTAAAAATGCAACATGCATCGTAAATTTACGTATATGCATTTGTCTTCATCTATTGCTGTGCAACGCCTACGGCGTAGCGTGTTTGTGTTCCGTTCATTCCATTTCTATTGACATGGATGCCACTGCGGGCATTTTTAAACAATTTGTGTATTTTCTCGCATTTCCTCCGTAATCCATCCGCCTTGCCCGTTATTGGTTTAAAACCTAAAAAATATAGCGCGGCTTTAAATTTAGGATAAGGTTGAATCTCTGATTTTGTAAACTTAGCGTCCCTTTTTTATTTATTCTCTCGTAAACGAGTTTTGCATAACAAATAGTATTTAAAATTTCCGTTCTATTTATAAAAATGGCGAAACAAAAAAATGTATGTAAGCTGGGAATATAGATCCCTTATCGGAAAAGACGACAACGGCAATGAATTTGCAGAGCATAAATCTATTGCTCGAAAACGGAAGACTGATTTTTATTTTACCCACTCCTGTTCATACAAAAGGTTTGATAAGGCAATATATCGTCAAAGGCGCTGATTTTAATCTGTACAGTAATGAATTTATTTAATTGATACAGAATAAAATAAACAGAAAACCGATAGAAAAATTAACTTTTCAATCGCCTTCTGAAAATTTTTATGCATCTTTGTACTCAATTTTGTTACATTTAGAACTTGAATCTTCAGATACTCATTCGATAAAACTTATTTTTGGAATTTTCATTTTTTATTCATTTTAAATTATTAAAAGCATGAGAAAAGTATTATTAACAATTTGGGGATTGGCCTGTGCCGTGGGACTAACGGCGCAGTGGAATTCGAAAGAAAACCTGCGGGTGACCATTGACGGAATTATGGATTTTGAAGCGCAAACGAATAAAGACGGGATTACGTTTGTGGGATTTTGGGATTTGGTTGCAGAAGACCCTGCAAAGCAAGGAAACAGATACTCCGACGATTCGGATATCGCTTATTATTTGCAAATCCTCGACAAGGGAGGGAATAAACTATTTCCGGATAACGGTCGATTAGTCAGTCACGAACCCTCTCGATCGTTTAGTATGGGCGACGACAAAGCTATTTTTACAGATAGCGACGGCAATGCCCTTTATATTGTAAAAGACGAACGCAATTGGAATAACGGTAACTATCCGAATCAGGGTTATTTCGTCTATAAAGTATCGCCTTCCGGTCAATTCCTTTGGGACGAACCGCTGGATTTGGACAAGGGGTATGCTTATTATATGGTTGCGAATATTAAGGTAATTGAACTGGCCGACGGCAGTTATATTTTTGCGCATGATATATATCTCGATGGCGGATACCTGTCCTACATAACAATAGATAAAGTATCGAAAGACGGCAAATTTCTTTGGAATGAACCTCTGTTATTGACGAATAACCTTTTTTCGTATTCTTTTCCCTTTTTGGTGGACGCCGGTTACGGTAATTTTGTTATCGTTTATTCCAAAAGCCCCGGATATCAAATGTATGCACAAAAATTTGATTTCGATAAAGGAAGCGTGTGGAGCAGTCCGCTGCCCATTTACAGCGGAGGCTTTACCGGCAACGCGTCTCCGTTTACCGCCGTTGAGGTAATTTCCGATCAAAAAGGCGGTTGTTTTGTCAGCTGGTACGACGATCGTTACAACAGTAAATATGAAAAAGCGTATGTCTCGCACATTTTGCCAAACGGAACACAGGGATTCGTTACTTCCAACGGTGAAGAAGGTTTGCGTTTGAGTTGGAATCCATACGTGCGCGCTTTCCGTCCGTCGTTATGTTACGATCCTGTCGGGGAGATCCTTTATGCCGCATGGGAAGAAGACGATAGCGACCAGATTTTTCGAAGCATTGTCCTTCAAAAAATATCTAAAAACGGTAAATTATTCTGGACAAATTCGTTGATAAAAGAAGACAATACCAATGGATTAGTATTAGACAGCCGTTGGTTGCCGGAGTCTGTGGGTTATTATACAATTCAGTTAGCCGGCGAAGGAAAAATTGCGGTTTTTCATCAACATGATTACAGTTCGGGCAATTCCGCTGAAAATATTGCTACGCTTTTTGACGTCAGTGGCGAACAACCGCAACAACTGAATGAAAAACTCATATTCGCTGAGAAAGGGAAATCGAAGGCCGGTTTACTTTCATTGCCTTTATTCGATAACAACTATTTCCTCACGTTCTGGAGCGATTTCCGGACGTCCACACTCTCAAACGGAGCCGCCGTATTTGCACACAAAGTACTGTTGGACGACTTCGAGACCACTGCCATTCGTTTCCCGGAAACAGGATCGAACAGCCGTTTCGAAATCATTTCCGACAAGGCAAACGGTACTGTCGATTTTGTACTGGACAGTTCGAGGCAGGGAAATGCAACCCTCGAAATTTATTCCGTGACGGGACAAAAAGCAACCCGTATCCAGTCGAAGGTGCAGGCAGGAGAAAACGTCATTTCATGGAATGTTCAACATCTCCCCGCAAGTGTATATGTCGCTAAACTTACGACCCTGAACGGCGTGCAAGTAAAACAATTTATAGTTAAATAATGAGTTATGAGCGAAAAACTCATAATATTAATAATTCACAATTAATAATTCATAATTAATAAAAGTTTCGTATGAAAAAAATTATCTTTTTTTTAGTGGGGTGCATCGTTGGTTTAGCGACCGCGACCGCACAAATCAACAGTTACAATTTTGCCTATACGGCAGGAACTTACTCCGAAATTTCAGGAGGTACAACGGTTTATTCAGGGGCGGCTCAAGGCGCAGATTCTTTGCGTTTGGAAAATTACGCTTTTGTACCGGGCGATACCCTAATAAGTGAAATCGCTACCGTAACGGGTTATCCGATTGGATTTAATTTTAATTTGGGATCGCAAATCTTTACCCATTTTGCTATTAGTCCCAACGGTTTTATTTATTTGGGCGGCGAGTCGTTTACGGTAGATGCGACAGAGGTATCAAGCGATATCAATGTATCGTGGGGAAGCGGCACAAAAAACCCCGTTCTATCCGATAATAACCGGTTTGAAGAAGGCGCTACCAACCTGTTGGGCTTTTCGCGTATAACAGCATCGGTAACATCGGACGGCAGCAATGATATTTCCGCTACCACAGCCGACGCCAACACCGAAATCAGTTATTCGCTCTCCGGAACTGCCGGAAGCCGGGTATTGACCATTCAATTTAAAAAAATTATCCTCTCGTGGTCGGCAACCGCTATGGATGCGGTCGATGTACAAATCCGTTTGTATGAGGCCGACAGTAAAGTAGAACTGATTTTTAACGATTTTGCTCAAACCGACGAACGCGTTTGGGCTGAAATCGGATTGAAAGGCAGTGTACTTGGAAATACGAAATATGTTTTCATCGATTCAGACAGCAATTGGTCAACGGCTACGGCAGACGTAACCGGCAATGTTAATTTACGTAACACCGTTTGCGACAATGGCGCTACTTTTACGTTTACGCCTCCTCCTGCCTGCGTAGCTCCCGCATCCAAGCCAACCGGATTGGAAATGGAAGCCACATCCAATAGTATCGGCGGTTCTTTTGCGCCTGCCGACGCTGATAAATATTTGGTATTAGCAGGATTAACCGAAAATATTGCACTGATAGGAACCAACGATAAACCGAAGGCCGACAAAAGTTATAACGTAGGCGATTCAATCAACGGTAAATGGAGGGTAATTGCTTTTTCGTCCGCTACTACTTTTAGCTTTGATGGACTGGAAAGTTCTACCGAATACACTGTTGCCGTTTATCCCGCTAACACGGAATGTCTGGGCGGACCTAAATATTATACAATGGGTACTCCTCTCAACGACGTGATTAAGACCTTGCCGGGCGCTCCTCAATTGAGTATATCGGAAGGCGGTTTTACCGGTTTGAAATTAGCCGCCCAAGCCAATGCCGCTAACAATCCGGTGATTGTGGCTGTCAACTCAGGGCAATGGGACGTTGATAATAACCAGAATCAATTGAACGACGGCGTTTTCGGTACCCCGACATTGAATATGAACACAGGGGATCAATTGACCGGTGGAGGAAAAATAATCTATAAAGGCCCGGCTTCCAATGCGATTGAAGTAACCGGATTAGCGCCTAACAAACTGGTCAATTTCGCTGCATGGAGTTACGATGAAACGGACAATGCGATTTCCTCTACGCTGGTAAAATTAAATGTAACTACTTGGGGTGCATTGCCTTACTTATTAGATTTTTCGCAATATGCAGCTTATGGAATACCGGTTGACTGGGAGCAGGAAGGCAACTACTTTGAATTGAAACAAAACAACGCTACTCGGAGAGGAAATTTGCTGGAAGCAAGGGTTACTGGCGCATCGCCCCAAGCGTCTGCTTATAGCTCTATTGCTACTCAATACCTGCAATTAGCTCCGGGTAACAGCCGCTTGGTTTTATCCGGAATTCTGACTCATACAACCGGTTCTCGACCTTACGTTACGACCGGTTATACTGAATGGGAAGAAAACGACAATATGGCGTTTTTGGTAAAAAAAATAGGAGAAACCGATTATATCCCTGTTTATACGATTAACGCTTCCAATGCAGCCAACTTCTTTACAGATGCAACTGCCGCCGGCTCCTATTCGAATATAGTTATTCCCATCGAAGGTTTTGGGAATGAAACGGTAAAAGTGAAAATTGCTTGGACAACGCATAAGACCGGTACACTCCTTTGGGATATTGCCAAGTTCCTCATCGAAGAAAAATCCGACCACGAAGCGCCTATCAATCTAACCGTCGATCTGGCTTCGATTGTGGGCAATCAAGCTAAAATTACTTGGGAAAGACATGCGAATGGAACAGAATCGGTCTGGGAAGTGCGTTATCGCCCCATCGATACCGAATGGAATACGCCGGTGCAGACAACCGATGTGAATTACCTGTTTACTACCTTGCCTGCTAATACAAAAGTGGAAGTATCGGTAAGAGCCGTTATTGGGCCGAACACATACAGTCCGTGGACAACGCCGATTTCCTTCAAAACGGCTTATGGATTGCCGTATAATGAAAATTTCAATAATTACGATGCGACCAGTTTCGGAACAAATTCGGGATGGACGCTTTCTCCTTCCAGTCCTTTGTATCTTGCATGGGATGAAATTGCACGGGCGCTGCGTTTCGGTCTGAGACAATCGAATCCCCCGAAATATGCTACGGCGCTGTTGCCGAAACTGGACTTCGGAGACGGTTCTGCCAACTACCGACTGGCATTCGATTTATCAATCGAGAATCCGGATTACCCCATCAATAGTACCGATTCGATCTATGTAATAGACAATACGGCCGAAGGGGAAATTATTTTGAAAAAATATCATGACGTATCGGGAAAAGAGACTATCGACCTTGAAGGATTTTCCGGAATCAAACAGCTCGGTTTCAAACTGGTAGAAGGAACAAGAGACAACGGAGCATATCTGCTGGATGATGTAAGCATTTTCCCGACCTGTTCCGTTGCAGTAAGCAACGCGCAAGCCTCCGAAATCACTACCGAAGGAGCCAAAGTATCGTGGGAAGGCGAAGCCTCCGAATGGCTGGTATTTATCCGCAAGGCCGGCGAAACGACTAAAGATTTCGTTGTCCGGACGGAGAAAGACTCCTTGTTTACCGGTCTGGACGAAGCGACCGCTTACGAGGTGGGCATTACAACGTCCTGCGTTCCGGGCGATACGGCACAGGTAACCATTGTCCGGTTTACAACGCGAACATCCATTCCCTGCGGTCAGGCAAGCCATATCGAAGCGACTTCCACTACCGAAAGCGTAAGCCTTACCTGGGAATCGGAAGCCTACAAATTCAACGTAAAATTGCGTGCAGTTGGAACCGACGCTTGGCAAGAACGTACCGTAGCGGGAAAAACATTCACTTTCACCGGTTTAACGCACAATACCGATTATGAGTATTCCATTCAAACGATTTGCGACGCCGAAGGCGACGTCAGCGAATATACAACTCCGGCTACCGTTAAAACCGTAGAAATCACCTGTTTGGCGCCGACCAATCTCGTAGCCGATCTTTTGGCTTACAATTCGGCTACTCTTTCATGGGAAGGCGCTGCCTCCAAGTATGAATTATCATGGGCGCAAACCGGCAACGACTGGACGGTGGCTGTCGTGGAAGGCAAATCGTACAATCTGATCGATTTGATTCCTCAAACGGCTTATCAGGCAAAAGTTCGCGCCATCTGTGCCGCAACCGACACGAGCGCATATACGGACGTTTATTCGTTCACGACTCCGGCTATTCCGGCCTGCCCGATTCCGACCGGTCTGAGCGCCGGCTCCATCAACGATCACTCGGCGATCCTCAGCTGGACGGCCGACGCGGCCAATACTTCCTGGGACTTGCGTTACCGTTCCGGAACTTCTTCTTCTTCGATTGACGTTGAAGGACTTGCGGTCTCATGGTATGAATTGACCGGTTTGACGGCAAATACGGTTTATTTATGGCAGGTAAAAGCGCATTGCGCCTCAACGAACAATGAGAGCGTTTACGCTTCGCAGGAAAACTTTACGACCGCCTCGACAAGCATTACTTCAGTCAACAGCGGCGCATTGAAAGTGGCTGTTTCCAACCGCCTTATCAGCGTACTGAATCCGGAAGGCGCATACATCAACAACATTCGCTTGTACGCAGTAGATGGCAGCTTGTTGCAGGATTTCGACGTTCGTTCGACCGACAATGTGTTGATACAGACGTATATAACGCAACAGATTGCGATAGTGAATGTTATCGGTAAAGATACGCAAGCTGTTTTCAAAGTAGCGGTGAAATAATCGAACGAATCGATCTATTTATATGGACGGTCTTACTTCAAAGTAAGGCCGTCTGTTTTTTTAGGCGTATTTTTTCCTGACTTTGATACTCAAAAATCATCTGATTTCCATAATCAACTCCTATGTAACAATTTGTATCGTATTGAATTACAGGAATTACTCACTTATTCCTTTTTTGCGAAATGATACGCTCCACAGTTATTTTTTATCGGGCTACGCGCGCGGAATTGGGGGACTCATTACCTCATTAATTGTATGAAAATGAGGTAATGATGTTGAGGAAATGCGATTAAACTCCTGGCTACTGGGGTTGTTTTGTTGGGGAAAATTAGGTAAAAATGAGGTTTGTCTTATGACGTTTATTGAAAAGCGCGCGCTTTGCGCCTGTTTCGAAAGCCCTGTCTTTTATCTTTACGAACCGGCTTTCAGCCCTCCGAAAATTTTTGCTAAATATTTGTTTTATTCAAAAAAAACCGTTTACTTTGTCGCCGTAAATCGCTAATATTTGCTCAATTATAGTAAAGTTATTTACAATATAACCCCGCATAAGCGAAAATAAAGCAAAAAAATCCTGTTGAAAAATATGAGAAAAATGATGAAAAGATTAATAAAGTTTAACCATAATTATTTGGTAGTTATCTCGAAAAAAATAGAGAGAGAGAGAGAGAGACACATTTTATAAACAACTTCGTCTTCAATCGTTTACGATTGACGGCGGCGAATGAGTCGTCGATAAATACAGACGCGCAGGATTCTTCCCG